>CAUSFJ010000042.1:0-4802 GCA_963531135.1 uncultured Candidatus Saccharibacteria bacterium
AACATTCCACTGGCCATGCATGGCGCCAAAAAGGATAGAAACGATTAAGATGTCTTGGACAAGACTAACTTTTTTTCGGATTTTGCCATAGAGCCAACCGCGGAAGATAAGTTCTTCAAAGATAGGGGCGAGAATAACAAGTGAGATGAAAGCAAAAATACGATCAAAACCGACCAGATAACGTGAAAAACCAACATCTTGGACTTGGTTGACTTGGAACCAGGGGAGGTTTTTGAATAAATCTAGAATTAAGCCGGAGACGATGACGTAAAGAAAGAAAGAAAGAAGACTAAGTAAGATATCGAGAGACGTGGGGAGATCGATGAGACCGAGAGTTTTTTTATCAGTTTTCCATAGATTAAATAATTTTTGAACCCAGTTTAATTTTTTCTTTGGATCGTGGTTTTTTAATATTAAAGAAGGAAGAATGGCTAAGATGATAAAAGCTAGAATATAGGCAAGTGCCGTGTAAAGGGTGGTGATGACAGGGGTTTTAAAGGCGTCGTAACCCAGCGTGTAAATTATTGCGTAGCCGACAATGATTTCGCCAAGAAAAGAAATCGAAAAGGTGGAGGCGAGATAGTAGATGATTAGGGGTAAATTTTTGGCTTGGTTGAAAAAACTCTGCAATCCTTTTTCTTTTCGAGGCTTTAGTGAAATAGATGATTGCATAGGACTCCTATTTGGCAATTTTAATAATATCAAGAATAGTAATTAAAAGACTAAGTGCAATTAAGGCTAAGAAAGCGCGCCCGACGATTTTTTCCTCAGTCTGTTTTTTAAGCTTTTTACCACGCAACTTGAAGAGTCCAATTAAGAACCAACGACCACCATCGAGGGCTGGGATTGGAAGAACATTCATACAGGCAAGAGAAATGGAGATCACGGCGGCTAAGAAGGCGAGATTGGTTGGACCGGCACTAGTGAAGGCTGGGAAAAGTACGCCGATAATGCCAACAGGGCCAGAAACTGAATCTCCAACTTTACTGATTTGTTTTTTTCCCTCTTCTTTGGTTTGGTTGTTACCACTAAATTGCCTGATGGCTCCTTGGAAGATATTCTTGACGAGTTCGCCAAATCCTTCGAAAGTTTTGGCGGTGATTTGTGTAGTCGTACCAATGCCTACAAGTGGGGCTGACCAAGTGTAGCGGGTTTTGGCTTCTGTAAAATTGGGTTCTAAGGCAATGCCGAGGGCTGGCTGATTATTTTCGCCGGAGCCGAGATTTGCAGTGGCAGTATATTCTTGCTCGGAATCAAGATTCTTTAAGTGGTAAATAACGGTTTGGTTTTTGTGAGAATTATTAAATTCTATTACCGATTGGGAGTTGGCGGGTTGGATTTTCTGATCGCTGTTTTGCTCGGACATACTAAGGATCCAGGAATTTTTCTTAATGCCAGCTTTTTCAGCGGGAGAATTTTCAAGAACTTTTGAAATGATGACAGGCTGAGTAGTTCTTTTTGCGTCGCTTTGAATTGAGAATTGGTTAGGTAGAAATTCCGGCATACCAGTCCAGGCTAGGACAGTGAAGATAACAATAGCCGTTAGCCAGTTCATGACCACACCGCCGAAGAGAATTTGTGTTTTTTGCCAAAAATTAGTGGCGCCAAAGGTTCCCTTCTTAGTGTCGGCTGCAGATTCGCCGTCCATGGCACAAAAGCCACCGATTGGGAGATAGTTGAGGCTAAAAATTAAGTATTTTTGAGGGGTTTGGTATTCAGCTTTTGGAAATGGGAGCCAATAGTATTTTTCTTTATCACTAGTTTTGGCGTTCTTAATTTTTGCTAGTCTTTTTTGTAGTTTAGCTTGATTTAGCTGCTTCCTCCCTTCCTCTGAGAGGTTTTCGAGGTAATTTTCGACCTGGCTGGCTGGAATATGGATCCAGGCAATGGCGCGTGGGGGAAAACCAATGCCAAATTCGTTGACCTTAACGCCATTTTTCTTGGCAGTGAGAAAATGTCCTAGTTCATGAAGGACAACAAGAGTAGTTAATACGATAAATCCAATCAAAATCCCAAAAAATATATTCATAAGTAATATATTATCACAACTCAGATGGAAGATAAAAAAATAAACCCCGTAGGGTTTATTTTTTTAAAGTTGACTATTCGTTTACGCCAAGCTCGATACGCTTGAACTGACGAATGGTGATATTTTCACCAGTCTTAGCAATCATCTCTTTAATGAATTCAGCAACAGTTTTTGAATCATCAAGGATGTATGGCTGAAGCATAAGAACCTTATCAGCGAAAGCTTTCTTGATTTGACCTTCGATGATCTGTTCTTTCATATTTTCTGGGCCCTTGAAGTTTGCTTCGAATTCAGCAGCTTTTTCGTTGTAGGCAGCTTCTGGGATGTCAGCTTCGGAAACGTAAAGTGGATTCATAGAAGCAATCTGCATAGCTATTTTATGAGCAAGCTCTTTAAATTCGTCGGTATTAGCAACAAAGCTAGTTTCGCAGTTGACTTCGACGATGGCGCCAAGACGATTATCGTGGATGTAGGAAGAAACGATGCCTTCGCGAGTTTCGCGGTCGCCACGTTTTTCGGCTTTTGTAAGGCCTTTTTCACGCATGGCTTTGAGGGCTTTATCAAAGTCGCCGTCGGCTTCGACAAGAGCTTTTTTAGCATCAGTTAGACCAACGCCAGATAATTCTTTGAGTTTTTTGATTGCATCAATGGTAATTTCTGCCATTTTATACTCCTTTTATTTATTGTTTTGCTTGTTTGATAGCTTCAACGAAGTAGCCGAGAATTAATTTTTCGGTCTTAGTAGAATCATCATTGGCTGGAATAATAAAGTCGATGTCGGTTGGGTCGATATTGGTGTCACAGATAGCAATGACTGGAATCTTAAGGGTTTTAGCTTCTTTGATTGCATTCTTGTCTTCGCAAGCATCGGTAACGATGATGAGACTTGGCTGATCAGTCATTTCTTTAATACCGCCGTAACGAGTATTGAGGACTTCGATTTCTTCCTGGAAACGCTGTACTTCTAATTTGGAGTAGCGAGCCTCAAGTTCGCCAGACTGCATGCGACGCTCAAGGTCTTTGAGCTTCTTGATTTGACGATTGACGGTTTCGACGTTGGTAAGAGTACCACCAACCCAACGCTCGGTGACGTATGGCATGTCGACAGATTCAGCTACTTCTTTAACGATGGATTTTAGTTGCTTTTTGGTGCCGACGAAGAGAATTTTCTTGCCTTCTTTGGCAACTTTCTCAACGATAGGAAGAGCGCGTTCGATACCCTCGACGGTCTTCTCAAGGTTAATAATGTGAGTGTCTTGGCGTTTGCTGTGGATATATTCAGCCATTTTTGGGTGCCAACGTGAGGTCTTGTGACCAAAGTGTGCTCCAGCTTCGAGGAGCTCTTTCATGTCGATCTTAATAGACATGTTTTCCTTTCCCTTCACTTCGCTTTTGTTTCAGGAAAACGTGCGAAGTTGTTTCATTAAATTTATTAATGTCTTTATTATACTATATTTTGATGTTTTGTATAGAGGTAAAAAGGTGGTGGATATTATGAACTTAACATAAGCTTATTGACAAAATGCTAAATACATGATATAATTTAAACATAAGCTTGAAGAGAATTGCGGAGAGCTTATCGTAGCTACCTATAGGTAGTTTGATTAAAAATTTGAGTTGAGCAGTGACTTTTTGCGTACTCCTAAGCGGTATAAGATGACAAGATATTTTTCGTGTTATCTTATACCGTTTGGGGGAGAATCCGAGCGGATGGTTAACCATTGGACATAGGGTCCATTGGATATATAAGCCGGCGGGCAATATACGCGGAAAGGAAGCAACATGGCAACAACTACTTTGGTTATAAAGAGCGGACAGATTATTGATTATTCTGATAGATATTTTCATTCTCTTTCTGAGGATGGAAAGCAATATTCCGGCAATGGCTGGGACGTCGAAATCAAGGAAGGCCGTAATGGCCGACCTGGTCGTATTATATGTCATGCCGAAAGGACTTACTCTTACGGTCCGGCAGTGTGCCACCGTGAATTTAGGTTGGAGGATGGCACATTAGGGCTTGCTGGGGGTAATATAACCTCCAGGTATGCTTATTTCAGGACAGCTGGTTTTACTAACTGGCTGAATGAAAACGGCATACAGGCCGTAAGGCGTCAGGACCCAAACACCACTTATAGGTCTTCTAATCCTGTAAGCGATTATTGGAGCCACAACCTCGTCATCGATACAGATGGCGAGACTAAGTACAGTGAGGATATTAAGTCAATCACTGTATCTGGGGCAACCTATGCCAAGGTCGCACAGCGATACTGTGATGGAATAGGTTGGCGTACCAGACCGGCGATCTTATACACAGAAGTAAAGGATGTAAAATCTCTCTTCTGACCAACTTCTGATCAACTCATGTACCTTATTAACCCTCGGATTATATCCGGGGGTTTTCTTTTACATAAAAACTGGCTAGCCTTTTTAATAACTTTACAATTTAAGGATAATCTGATATTATTTTGGGTAATTATGAGTAAAAAAGAATTACATCCAAAAGATTATCGTTTTGTAGTTTTTTCAGATGAGGCAGCGAATTTCTCTTTTCTAACCAAATCAACTGCAAAAAGTGACGAAACGATTAAGTGGACTGACGGAAATGAATATCCATTAGTAAAGGTACAAATCTCCTCAGCTTCACACCCATTCTTCACTGGTGAAGAGAAGATTATCGATACCGAGGGCCGTGTTGATCGCTTCAAGGCTCGTGCTAAGAAAGCTGAAGAACGCAAAGCTGCTCTTTCAAATAAAGCTAAAAAAGCTGAAAAAG
>CAUSFJ010000043.1:0-4795 GCA_963531135.1 uncultured Candidatus Saccharibacteria bacterium
ATAATAACTTCACCAAATTCAGGATCAATAAGCATATTTTAGGATTCCAAAAAAAGAGGTTACTGGCTTTAATAGGCTAGGAAAGTTGAGAGAGAACGTGTGAAAGCTGTGTATCAAATGTATGCTTACCGGAGAGAATGATGGGCTTTTCGGTTTCGGCGGGAGCTTCCATGGCGCGAATACGAGAATCATATTCTTCTTTGGCGCGAGCAACGGAACGGAATTTTAATTTAAGACGAGCTTTGATGGTATTAATGTCAGTTTGGATCCAAACAAGGGTGGGGCTATAGCCACAGATCTTGAGGAGTTTGCGGACGGCATTGCGTTCGTTTTCAGTATCAAGGCCCCCTTCAATAATAATATTCTGTCCTGTTTTTGAAATTGCTTCCAGTACGACATGGATCTGTTTTTCGGTAAAGTCAGCTTCTTCACGTAAAGATTGTAGATTGTAATAAGGAGCTTTGAATCTCTGAGAAAATTTCTCACAAAAGGTAGTTTTTCCACTACATGGAGCACCGAAAACCAGAATTGCACGCGGTTTAGTCTTCTTTTTACTTTCCATATTGAGAGTATTATAGCATGAAGTAAGAGATGGTACAATTTATAAATTTTTAACTAGTTTAGATTTATTACCAATGGTTTTGATCTTTGAATCAAACGGAGCATAATAAGGGGTGGTCATCATCGATGAGTTGGTTAAAAGGATTTGAGATGGAAAATAGAAAAGCCAGCAAATAAAATTAGCTGGGGCAAAAAGAAACTCTGGAAGTATGTGGATGCGAGCAAAATACGAAATCATAACCGTTAAATCACAACAAATAAAGAGAGCGAAGCCAAAGAAATTGCAGAGAGCCGCACGACGATATTTTGGTGATTCCCTTTTAATCCAACGGTGGGCGAGAATAAGATTGAGAAATAAGGTGTTTGCGTAAATAAAGGCAACACCATAGAGTGGCTCGGTGAAGGTGGCTCTAGTGAAGGAGAGGATAAGAAGATTAATAACCGACCAAAGAATAAATAATTTTGGATTGAGACTTGCATAGCGCGAGATGTGAAGATATTGGGCAAGGCAGAAAATGATGACACCGATGGGTGAAATATTGTTATACAGTAAGATGATATCTGCAAGAAAAGTAAATAGAAGAGCAAAACGAAGGAGGTAATCTTTTGGCGCGAAAAAGGAAGCATAAAGAAAACAAGTGAAGATAGTGCAGACTTTAACGAGGCTGGCGGTATCAAGTAGCAGGCGTGGAATAAGGCGTTCACCAAAGATGAGTGCAAGTAGGTCAATGGTGAAAAAATAGATAAACATAAGAGACCAGAGAGTGACCCAGAAAGCTAGACTAGAAAATAATCGTAGATGAAGGGAGAGGTGTGTCTGGGTTTTGCGACGAGCGATGGGCCGTGCTTTTGATTTATGTTTTAGCATAAGAATTATTTTAAGTATAGCGGATTTATAGAGAAAAGCATAGTATGAAGGATTGGATATGTTATAATAATAGTACTAGGGGCGTAGTACAACGGTTAGTATAGCGGTCTCCAAAACCGTAGATCATGGTTCGATTCCGTGCGCCCCTGCCATATATTTGAGGGATCTCGGTATTACCGAGGTTTTTTTGTTGTATTTTTAAAATAATTTTATTGGAAGTTAAAGGTAATAACTTTTATGGATGAAGATTTTGGCGATATTTTTTGTAATAGTAGAGTCGAATACAAAAAAGTATGATTTCAGTAATCACGCGAGTAATGGCGACAGAATATAAATTGAGATTACTAGAAAGATAGAGAAGAATAAGTGAGATGAGGTTAAAAACCGTGGAGATAATGGTGGAGAGGGTGACTTTATTTTGTTGATTAATGACTCCAAGTGTAGGCCAGCCAAGTAATGTGTTGATAAAACTAAAAAAGATAGTGATGGCAAGGATTTGTATGATAGGATGGGCGGATGCGTATTTGTCGCCAGCAAGTACCTGAAGAGCTAGGGGGAGTAGAATGATAATGAGACCAGTAAAGAGGAAGACAAGTGGAATGGTTTTTTGGAAAATTTGTTGAATAAATTTCCTGCTTTTTTGGCGTACCATTATTGGGTAAATGCCGCTGGACAGCTGCCCCAATAAGGCTTGAATGGCGCCAATAATTTGGATAGAAACACCGAAGAGAGCTACTTCGGTTGAAGAAAAAACTAGGCCAATAATGATTGTACTGATAGCGTTAAAAGCCGTTGCGGAGACGTCGGAGAGAAAATATATTAGACTAATTTTTAGACTATAGATACTAGATTTTAATTTTGGGCGAATCAGTCTGAAGCTTCTTTTTTGAAGCTCAAAAGCGACTAGGATGATGGCGATGACTGAGGAGAGGATATCAAATAGTGGAATTAATATAATTTGATGATCTTGTCTGACAAAGAAAATTGTTAAGAGGAAGGAGATTGTCTTCATGATAATGAATCGAATTGCCATGACATGAATAACTTCGAGTCCGCGAAACAGAAAATCGAAGAGGAAGATTGAGAGAAAGACGGTTAGATAGGATGTGATGGTGAATAGAAAATTATGGTCCAGTATGGGAAAGAAAAAGCTGAGAATGATTATTAGGAGGAACCCAATTCCACCAAGAAGAAGACGGGCCAGAAGGGTGTCGGCCATGATTTGTTGGATTTTATTTGTGTCATTCTTGATTTTGGCAATTTCTTTAGTAGCAGAGAGCATGAAACCGAAATCCAAAAAGATTTGTAAAAAATTCATGACGGTTTTGATAAAGGTCAGGTTGCCGTAGGTTTCAACCGAGAGTCGGCGAGTAAGAATGGGGAGGATGAGGAATGGAAAAACCATTTTGGCTAGTTGGAAGATGGCAAGCCAAAAGGTGTTTTTCTTTACTTGGCTGAGTTTAATCATTGTTCCCTTTTTTAGTGACTAGCATGGAGGCAATGAAGAGCCAGATTGCATAAAAGCTGAGTGACTCGAACTGAAGGTAAAGATAGAAGATAATGAGAAGGTAGTGATAGCGAAAGGCGAGTCTGGAATTTTTAGCAAGATATATTAGATAAAAGATAAAGAGAAAAAGAGCTATGATGCCAAATTCACTAATTATACGTGTATATAGGCAGTATGAAACGCTATCGTCATGATAATTTGGATTTTCTAGATCGTTGACTTCTTTTAAATAGGTGCTTTTATAATCTTTTTTTGCTTGAGCATGACCGAGATGGACGGGATAGATAGAATTACCAAGGCCAAAACCAGTAAAAAATCCGAGTGGAGACTTGGTGTAACCGAAGAGACTAGCCTTAATCCGAAAAACACGGCTAGCGAATGAACCATCTGAATTAACTCCAGATTGCCTAGCTAGGAGGAGACATTCTTCGGTATTTTGATTTTTTTCTAAAGTACAATCGATGGTGGTCTCAGGGTTAGCCCCAAGAAAACCAAAGAAGATTTTATGAAAACGTCCGTTAACGGCTGAAATAGTTGTAAGAAAAATGAGAAAGGCCACAAAAGTGAGGGGGGGAAAAAGTTTTTCTTTAATCTTGGGTAGATAAAGCGCCGCGAGGATAACTAAAATGATTAAAATATCAAGAATAATGCGGACGCCAGCGCCAAAAAGGATGGCGGAATAAGCGTATAGGACAATTAAAAATAATAAATCCTTGCGACGAGTCAGCCAGAAGAGGGGGAGTAGAATGCCAAAAAGATGCATGCCGATAAATGATGGTTCGGTAAAGAAGAATTGTACGCGGTTTTTGGCGAGATAATTGCGTTTGAAGATTAAGTTAAAAAGATCTGTGACTGACGCTAGGTGATATTTAATGGCAAAATATTCGAGCAGGCCGATAATGAGACTAGCGAGATAAGTAATAATAATGATAGAGGTAAGACGATTAAGTTGTTTTTTGAGATCCGATTTTTTGTGTTTTGCATAAAATTCAAGAAAACTAGTGAGACAGGCGAGCCCTAAAATAATTGGGACATAGGCAGAAAGATAATCATCTAGCCGACCTTTAAAGAACAAGCAGGTGATGGTTCCCAGGATAGTGAAGCTAGTAAAAAAAAGAAGGATGGGGCGTAGTTTAGGGAGAAATGGTTTTAAATAATAAAGATTCAAGATGGCGTATAGGAAAAGAATGAGTGGCGTAATGGTGGCCCAACCGTTGGAAGGGGCAAAGATGAAGTTTTCAAAAGGTAGTGTGGCGGCAGCGAGATAAAAAAGAAAGTCAGAATTAAGGCTGGCAAGTTTTTTCAAAACATATTCGGTAATATGTAGAATTGACTTCACAGGTATATTTTACTCGATATCTTGAGATTTGACTACTTGGATGTGTTTTGTTTTGCACGGAGTCGACCGATTAGCTGAAGGATTAAGAAAAGACGGAATTTAAAACAAAATAGAATAAAGGCTTTTGGTGGTGAGAAGAATCGTAATGGCGCTAGGTAGATGGCACGATAAAAAAGAGGAATACTGTATAGAGTACGGAGGGTTTTTCTTGGATGCTGATTCTGTTGATGGCAACAAAAATTCACTAGGATAAAGAAGAGATGTGTGGCAATAAAAGCCTGAAGTGATTTTTCGAGGCGTGGAAAAAGATCGGAATACTGAAAATGAAGATAGGTGCTAATTTTCTGTAGGGCATGGTGATAATTCTCTGCGTAATCTTTGGTAAAGGTGCGAACGGTAGAGTGTGGGTGAACTTGATAGATATAAAGAGGTTTTTCTAAGATTCCCACTTGGTCGAAGTTTTTTAGAATTGCAAAATTATACATAGCATCTTCGTCCAAGTTAAGGTCGGGGTAAATAA
>CAUSFJ010000044.1:0-4783 GCA_963531135.1 uncultured Candidatus Saccharibacteria bacterium
ATATTGCCGCACCAGATGGTACTACTATTATAGAAACCAAACAAACAGATGACAAAGGTCGTCAAGTTATATCAGAATAGATAAGGAGAATTTCTTTCGAACCTCGCCGTTTTTACTCTAATCATCCCACCAAATGAAACAAAAAACACTTAAAATTACTATTTTTGAACTGTTTTCTTAATTTTGAAACACATCATTAACAGGGACAGAAATTCCATAAGTGTTCGTCGTACAAGAGAAATTTGACATCGTGTATAGTTTTGCTACGATACGCTCGTCATATAACAATCATCAAAGAAGGACTACAGATGATAAGCGAGATAGCAATAATCAGTCAAGGCGAACTTGGCTACAACGAAAACATATTCAACTCCCTAGACATCAGCAATAATACCAAATTAGAGTACCTAAGCCGTCTTCCAAGATTCTTTAAGTTTTCATCCTTTCAAACTATCAACCGAAATTTACTATTGCGATATAAGCAATATTTAAGAGATGACAATACACTTGGTATTAGTAGCAAGAACAAGTATTTGACCACTGCGAGAATAGCCTTACGCGAGTTATATCGACAAGGTTTAACACCAGTAGATTTATCAGTCGGAGTTAGTTCGTTCCAACAAAATAATAAGCATAAAGTAACTGGATTAAACGAAGAAGAGGCGTCGAGAATATGCGACTATCTGCGAAAGCAAGACAACTCATTCAAGAATATCAGACTGCGAGTAATTATCTCACTCTTGTTTTTTCAGGGATTACGGCAAGTTGAAATCTGCCGACTAAACTTTGATGATATCGACCTAGTAAATGGAGTTATAAAAGTGCTCGGAAAAGGGCGGGAAGACAAGGAATACATACATTTACATCCAGCAAGCCAAAAAGCCTTAAAACACTATTTAAGAGCCTCTCACGCAAAATATGGACCAACCTTCTACTCGCTCAATGGCAAAAATAAAGGCAACCGCCTAACTACTAGAGGATTAAGGCAACTAGTCCAAAGCTTATTTAGTAATCTAGGCATAGAAAAGACCGTCCACGGCAGCCGACACTTTTTCACTACTGAACTTATTAAGTATTACAAATCAGACTTAACAACAGTCGCTAGATTTACTCGTCATAATTCGCTGAATATGCTTCAGGTCTACAATGACGAAATCGCCAGCGAAAATGACCCAGAGCAACTAGCAAAGGCATTCCAGTATGACTTGTGAAGAACAAGAATTCAGGCTACGAGTTGTTGGTGGATTGGATTTCTATGAGACATCAAATGCATTTATCAAAGAACTGAAAAATCAAAAAACCTACAAAGCTTGCTTTTGGGCATTTGTGTTACTTCAAAGTGGCTATCATAAACATATATGGAAACACCTGGCTATTTATGCGAGCCAGCTAGATGGTAATCAAGTAATTGAAGTGTCAGCACTTCGTAACTGCTTCGACCTTAATACGACAGCTAAAGACCGCAAAACAGAAGAAGGTTTTTGCTATATTTGTCGAGCGATTATTAGTCTTTGTGGCTCAGATATAACAACGATGAAATTAACTGACAAAGTTATAGATAATTATTGCAAACGTAACTGGCTAGAATTTATTTGATTTCTTCATTCAATATTTCAATAAATCGAGTTATTTGCTTATCCATGGACGCATCTTTTTTAGAACTAGTCAGCATCACTGCCCATTGTGTGGCTGAAAGATTTTTCTCTGTTTTATTAAATAATTTCTCATCAATTAATCTATTCAAAACTCTACAAGTATAAGCCATAACATCGTTATGTTCTTCGGTGTCTCGCTTTGTAGCCCATATTTCACCCGTTGAATATTCCGATACAACCCATTTATTATCAGCATCTTTAATAGTTGCCAAAAACCTGTTTGCTCTCTCCGACCTAGAATATTCCAATTTGACATTATATTGCTCTGAGACCTTTTCAAATGCCGTCAGGATATCAGACATGGCACTTATCGCTATTTCGCTTAACAGTCCATTATGATTCCTAACGTCATCAAGAAACGCTTGTTTGTTTGCATTGGAGTAGCCATAATTCCTATTGCTGGACTTCTTCGAAATAACTTCCTTTTTAACTTCTGCACCATAAAGTTTAGGAATAATAATTTCAAAGTCATCGTGCTTATAATACTCGACCTCTACCGCATAAATATCGAAATGCGAATTTTGATTAATATAAACGATTAAATCTTTCAAGCGGTTGTGGAGCTTGTCCATTAACACAACAAATTTAATATTGCCAGAATTGAGGTTATCAGATATAGTAACTAGCACGTCAGATATATCTTCCATGCCAAAAAAGTCTGCAAATGCCTCCTTGAAGTTCTTATTGAATTGTTTATCCGTATGACGATTTAGTTGTTCAATAAAAGCTTCAAAATCCGTAGAGTGCCGCCAAAGCGAAGCACCATAATCGAGAGCTTGTGCTACGACGGTTCGCTTGTCAGGGTTACGGAATAGTTTTGTTTCTACGACATAAATATTACCATTTTGGTCAAAAGCCAAAGCATCTATTGGCCCACTGTTTGTCTGAAACTCACGAGCCGCCACGAATAGTCTTATATCGCTATCTATTTCATAAATCGGTATCGTATCGGGGTTGTCGTAGATATATTGTTGGATATCTTGCTCTAATCCAAACTCCTGTTTATTTAATCGTTGTGCATTTTTGTTATTGTGTGATACTATTATCGACATTTTGACCCTTTCTTTGTTAAAAGCAAAAGGCTAAAAATGGACAGCCTATTGCGGCTGTCTAAACACTTCAATCGAACGAGTCGTCCAGTTGATTAACAATAAGCTGCCCATCTATCTGGACAACTACACACCGTTTTTACGGTATGCTCGTTCGATAATTAAAATGTGTTTAGACAGTTACTATTTTACCATATTCTAAAAAGAAATAGGCGCGCCTGTTAACGTGTCTTATTCCGATAATTCTAATTACAAGAACTAACTTTTAACATCTTGCATATCTGTAATTTTAAGTAAAAATATATTAAAATAAAGATATGGATAAACTAAATAAATCTGAATATAGCACAAAGGATTTAATTAGTTATTATAAAAACTACGAGAACTCGTCTGAAGCACTTCTCCCAGACGAAGAAATTAAATATGTCCTGTATGCTCGTAAGTCAACAACAGACGAAAATAGACAGTTGCGCTCAATACCAGACCAAATAAAAGAGTGTCACCAAGCCATAAAAAATCGAAAAAATATAGACGAGAATCAAATAGTTAAAATCATTGAAGAAGATGGTTCAGCGAAATCTGCTGGACAAAGACCTTTGTTCGATAAAATGCTCGAGGGTTTTAGAACCGGAAAATATCAAGGCTTAATTTGTTGGTCTCCAGATCGCCTTGCTAGGAACATGAAAGAGGGTGGCGAAATTATCGAAATGATTGACGAACACATAATTCAGAAAATGCTATTTGCCACTTATGATTTTGAAGATAGCCCTAACGGGAAAATGCTTTTAGGAATCTTGTTTGCTACTTCGAAGCAATATTCAGATAAACTATCTATTGACGCAAAGCGTGGTGTTGATGGTAATACCGAAGACGGTAAATATAATGGTTTTATCGTTCCTGGTTATTGTGTAGACCCTGTAACCAAGTTTTTTCTTTCAGATGGTACTAATTGGAAGTTGCTTAAAAACGCATTCAGAATGAAACTCTACGAGAGAAAGACGGATGAAGAGATTTCTAAATATCTAAAGGAAAACGGTTTCTCTAAAAGAAAATTTGAAGGCGATAAAAAGACAGAATCGGTTAAGATAACCAAAAATTGGGTCAATAAGACGATGAAAAACCCATTTTATGCAGGTATCTATAAAGTCGGCAATAAAGTTGTTGATTTGACTGGTCTATATAATTTTGAACCAATGATTACAGTAGAAGAGTTTCTAAGAATTAACACTCAAGTTGGCGCAATTCTACAAGGTAAGAAGGACAAGGCGCTCGTTGGTGCAAGGAAAACGATAGCCTACGAATTACTAAGGGGAAAAGTGTATTGCGGTTACTGTAATGCGCCAATGACTATGGAAAGGCATAAAGTACCCAAAGGAAAAAATAAAGGTAAGGTCCAACTAGTTTTTTACCACCACGACTTGAAGAATGGCTGTGCTAGGTTTTCAGAAAAAATAGATGAACACGGCAACTCCATGAAGAAAACCGTTCGCACTAAGTTTATTATGAGTGGAATATGTCATTATCTAGCAAACTGTACTAAAAACTTTGATGAAGCCTACGATTATTATATTGAGCAGATTAAAGATGAGCGAAGAACCGAGAATCTAAAAGAAAAGCGAAAGATTAAAGAAGCCAATACTATGATAAAGAACCTCGAAGAAAGCCAAAGGGCGCTTCTTGCTCTCCAGTTGAAAGATTATAATTCATTCGAAAAGTACCATAAAGGTGAATTGGAAAAGATTGAGGAAAGAATAAATAATCAAAAAACAATTAGAGCACAGGCGGAAGAAAAAAGCAATAAACTTGATAAGACATTGCCTACCAAAGAAAATTTTTCGAACCTCATACAATCATATCTGGAAATACTACAAAATCCGAAGGATATTATTGCTCAAGATGAAGTATGTAAAAAAGTAGTTTCGAACCTCTACGTTAAAAACAATTTTGTATCTGTTATAAAGCTAAATCCACCATACGATTCTATGGTGGATTTGACTAAAATCTCAACTGGCTGGGGATGAGGGATTCGAACCCCCGAATGGTGGGACCAGAACCCACTGCCTTACCACTTGGCGAATC
>CAUSFJ010000045.1:0-4724 GCA_963531135.1 uncultured Candidatus Saccharibacteria bacterium
GCCAAGAAAAGTGGGGCGGCAAAGAATATGGCAATTTGGCGGAAAAGGGCGCGATTAATCATCCTCTCATCTGCGCCTAAGCGTCTTAATATCATATATTTTTCACGATTATCAGATGATTCAGATAATTCTTTAAGTGATAAAATCGCAGCACTAGAGATGAGGAAGATGATACCAAGATATAAGCCAAGGAAAACAGCAATAGCCTGAAGACCTACCGACATGGCGATTATCTGATTTTTGGTATATATACTATAAAAACGCGGAGAAGTAATTTTAATATAATCATTTTCGTTACCAGTAATGACACGACGCAAGTCTTTGTCTAACTGTTCATTTTCATTTTTATCAGTTGTCTTATAGTTTGCGGCCATGAAATTCTCATATTTTACTAAAGTTTTAGTAACTTCGTCAGAGACAACGAGGATTCCCATATTGCCATTCGTATTGGATGGCTCGATAAAACCTTGTTTTGGATAGTCAAATTTTGGTGATAAGGTTTTTTCGTTTATCTTGATTTTATGTCCATCTTTCAGAGATATATTGTAAATCTCCTCCATTTTTTTGAAGTCAGACAGAATAAAATATTGATCAGGATCTAATCTATATTGATCGAAGTGATATAGTTTAGCAATCTTATTATAATCTGAGATTGAGATTATTCTTAAGAGATACATTCCATTGGCGTGGCCGTTAGTCATCTCAGCCATCTTTTGAAGAGATTTTTGGTTTAATACAGCGTTAAGATCAAGCCCGCCATCTTCTATCTTTTTGGAAAGTACATAAGTATTAAAAGAAGTCTGATCTTTGAGATTATTCCATAGATTTGGGCTGGTCTTAATGATATCCTCCATAGTCGCCCTAGAGTCGTTTTCAAACTTGACTGCCATTTCTTGCTTCCAAGCCTTGACGGCTGGACTGTCTTTCTCTTCTTCGGAACCAGATTCTTCCCATTTTGAATTATCATTATTTCGATATGAAACAACAATATCGACGGGAGTGGCATATTTAAGCTGTTTTTTGGAAGTTTCACGGATAGATAAACAGCTAGACAAAGTACAGATAGTAATGAAGAGCATGAGACAGATAATACTCATTGAAGCAACGGTAGTATTAATCTTGCTACTAATCTGCTTAAATGTAAAACTATTCAAGTCTTTGTAATAGAGTTTTTTACGTGTTGCAATGAGCTTCATTATGAGGCCTGATAATGACCAGTAGAGTAAGAAAGTTGCGATGACTCCAGCACCAATTACTTGCCAAAACAGTGCGATCTCTGAGAGAACCTTGAGATAATTGACGATAACTTGGTAGTAGGCAATGCCTAGAATCGTAGCAGCAAGAAAGAAAATAACTGTACAGATGATAGGATTTTTTAGGCGGACCTTTTCGGATTTACGACTAGCTTGGATTAGATCAATTATCTTAAGTTTATTGATCATGACAGTATTAAAGGCAATCACCAGAAGATAAATTATCCCAAAATAAGCAATAGTTTTTAGACAGGCTTCACCGGAAAAGACAAATTGAAATTTTGACATATCGGCCTCAAATAAATTGGCGACCATTACACTCATTAGTTGCGACAAAATAACGCCGAGAGAGAGGCCAGCAACTAGAGAGAGCAACCCAATAAAGAGAGTCTCAAGAAAAAGTAGTAGAGATATTTTGCGTTTACTCATACCGAGAGTGAGATAAATAGAGAACTCTTTATTACGCCGTTTAATGAGAAATCTTGAAGCATAAATAATTAGATAGCCAAGAATACCAGCAACAACTAAACTTACGCCTGACAAAACATTTACAAGGAGTTTAACTACATCTTTAGTGGAGCTGCCTAATTCCATCATGGATGTTTGCGTACCGATAGCATTAAAGACATAAAAAATAACAACGCCGAGGACGAGAGTAAAGAAATAGATGGCGTAGTCCTTCATACTACGAATAATATTTCGAAAAGATAATTTAAAGAGCATCGTTAAGGTCTCCGCCTAATAACGTCATGACATTGATAATTTTGTCAAAAAATTCCTTTCGTGAATTCTTACCACGATTAATTTCATTAAAAATCTTGCCATCTTTGATAAAAATCACCCTAGAAGAATAGCTTGCCGTGAAAGCGTCGTGGGTAACCATCAGAATAGTGGCATCGAGCTCTTGATTTAAGTAATCAAAACGTTCAAGTAGCATTCTAGAGGATTTTGAATCGAGTGCACCGGTTGGCTCATCAGCTAGAACTAGTTTTGGATCAGTAATAATGGCACGGGCTGATGCCACACGCTGTTTTTGTCCACCAGAGAGCTGATATGGATATTTTTGCAAGATATTCTGAATATCTAAATCGGTGGCAACTTTTTTAACACGCGGTTCAATATCAACGGCTTTAATGTTTTGAATAGAAAGAGCAAGTGCAATATTTTCGTATGCAGTAAGATTATCAAGTAGATTGAAATCCTGAAAAATAAATCCGAGCTCTTCCCTTCGAAAGCGATTAAGTGCGTTCCCCTTGAGTTTCGTAATATCGGTACCTGCTACATAAATATGTCCAAAGGTGACCTTGTCAATGGTGGAGATAAGGTTCAAAAGTGTGGTCTTACCAGAACCACTTGCACCCATAATAGCTACAAACTCACCACTATCCACCTCTAAAGAAATATTGTCAACCGCCTTCGTGATGCTTGAACGGTTCCCGTAATACTTCTCGATTTTCTCAATTTTTAGTAATTCTTTCATTTTTTTCCTTTCCAACAAGAAGTTCTTGTTGTCTCAAGTTTATAGAATTTCGATTATTCTGTCGTGCTTTTAATATTACAGTTTCTTACATTTTTGTAATAATCATTTTTGGCAAAAACTATCATAATATCCGTATATTGATATTCAGTCGAACTAATTAAAATTCGATGTCCTAATTTGTCAATCAACTTTTTAACGATATACAACCCCATACCAGTACTCTTACTACCACTAGTATCTGCCATGAGATTTATTTTAGTCTTATCAAAATCATAGGGACGACCGTTTTGTCCAGTGAAAGCCTTTTGAAAGACGCGAGATTGATCAGACGTTGGAATACCAATACCATTATCATATACATGTAGAACAAGTGATCTTGAGGTTTCCTCGCTATAAACCTTAATTTGAGGCGATTTCTTTTTGCGGTATTTTATACTGTTGGCGATGATTTGATTTAAGATAAACTCCAACCACTTTGGGTCGGTTTCAATTATTTTATCTACATTCTCAACTTGAAAATCAATTCTACTGTTTATAAGGGCACTCTGATTTTTAAGAGCAACACGCTTAATAATCTCCGAAAGGCTGGATTCTGAAATTTGGTAATCTTTTTCTACGTGCTCCGACCTAACTAGATACAAAATCTGATTAACATAGTCGTCCAATCGATCTATTTCCGAAAGAAGTAATTGGTTATTTTTATATTTTGTTTGAGTGAGGTTTAACCGAAGAGCAGAGATAGGCAATTTTACTTCGTGGACCCAAAGCTCAAGATATTCTTTAAAATCTTCAAATTTGATTTTATATTGATTAATTTGATCAATCATATAACGATTGAGTTCTGAGATCTCCTGATGAAGGAGTTTTTCTTCGTTGGTTATCGGGTCGATTAGTTCATGCACCAAGATCTTTTGATCGAGAGCATCAATTCCTTGATGAATTTTTTTATAAAAACTCGCTTTTCTAAAATAAGCATGGAGGAAGCAAACAATGAAAGTAGAGAGAATAATGAAAATAATAAAGATATTGAATTCAACAGAGGTTGAAAATACACAAAGAAGAAACTAGGTTAAAATAATTGCAAGAAGATTAGCTAGAAGAATGCTCAGATTATCCGCGATGTATTCCCTAAATTTCATAGCTATTTGGCAAGGATGTAGCCTAGGCCCTTTCTAGTTTCAATGGTTGATGTTTCGCCTAACTTCTCTAACTTGTCACGAAGTCTACTAATATTGACAGTAAGCGCATTATCGTTAATATATTCACAGTTATCCCAAAGCTCTGTCATCAGCTCATTACGTGAAACGATGCGTTCTTGATTATACAAAAGAACACGAAAGATCAGGAGTTCATTTTTCGTAAGTTCAATAGCTTTACTGTTGCTTTTTGTTGAAGAGATGGTACCTTTCTTGAAATCGATTTGTAGATTTCGATAAGTTTTAATCTCTGAAGCAAGATTGGATCGTCTTAAAATTGCCGCAATACGGAGCAATAAAATTGTAGGGTTGTAGGGTTTAGCAATAAAATCATCCGCGCCATAACTAATAGCAAGCGCTTCATCCATTTCGGTATTACGACTAGTAACCATGGTGACTGGTGTATTAAGAACTTTTCTAATTTCACGCACAAAATCACGACCATTAATACCTGGTAAATTAATATCCAGCAGGATAAGGTCTGGCAAAAGTTCTTGGATCTTTTCTACCGAGATATTGTTCATATCCAAAACCAAAGGCACGTAATTTGAGGTTAGTAAAAGCTCCGAAAGCCCTTCCCTGATACCTTTATCATCCTCAATAATTAAAATTTTAAACATTAACTCTTCCTTTTTCTTCTTCGTCTCGGATTTTTTCTATCATATCACGAATTTCTGCCGCTTTTTCATACTCAAGATTAGCCGCAGCAAACTGCATTTGCTCGGACATTATTGATAACCGTATTAGTCGCGGCGTAATTGTTTTTCAGAAATAATACGCTTGCTACTGAGATAA
>CAUSFJ010000046.1:0-4705 GCA_963531135.1 uncultured Candidatus Saccharibacteria bacterium
TCGCATTGATGCTGCGATTTTAGATAATGCTCCGGCAGCTCAGTATGTTTCTGGTTTTTCAAATCTAAAAATCCTCAATCTCCCGCTTAGTCGTGAGCCTTATGCCGTTGCTATTAAAAAAGGGAACCAACGGCTATTAGATCAGGTTAATCATGTGATTACAGAAATGCGAGAAGATGGTCGCATGCAAAAAATCCTAATGAAACACTTTGGTACCGCGGAGGGGCAGTTATAATGAATTTCTTTGAAGTAATATTTGGCAATGGTCGATGGATTTACCTCTGGCATGGACTAGAAGTAACTATCGTCCTAACTACCATCTCAGTTATAGTAGGTCTATTTCTCGGTTTAATACTTGCTTTGCTCCGTACCTCAAAAGCCACTCCATTTGCTTTTCTGTCTCACCTTCAAAAAAAGAAGGCCTCAAAGTTATTAAGATACATCACGGTTTTTAATCCATTTCAGGTTTTTGCTCAAATTTACATCAGTCTAATTAGGGGAACCCCAGTACTCGTACAACTTCTTATTATGTATTATGTAGTGTTTGGCTCAATGCGAACTATGCCAAAATTAATCGTTGCTGCCATCGCCTTTGCAATGAATAGCGCTGCCTATATTGCAGAGATTATTCGTGGCGGTATTGAAAGTGTTGATAAAGGACAGCTTGAAGCAGCTCGTTCACTAGGTTTTTCTCATCTTCAGGCCATGTATTATATTGTCTTACCTCAAGCACTAAAGAATTCCATGCCAGGACTTATTGGTGAAGGGGTCACTATGTTTAAAGAAACTTCAATCGTCGGTTGGATCGGGCTAAGTGATCTTATGCGGGGAGCAGATGATATACGCTCACTTACAGCTACGGCTTTTCAGTCGCTAGTCGCCGCTGCCATCCTCTATCTTGCACTTACCCTCATCTTCTCGAAGGTCATGTTTAGGTTAGAAAAGAAATTAAATAATGACGAGGAAAAGTAATGTCCATTGTTGCTAAAAATATTCATAAAAACTTTGACGACACTAAGGTATTACGTGGCGTTAATCTTACGATTCATGATGGCGAGGTGGTAGTCCTTGTTGGTGCTAGTGGCTCTGGGAAGTCTACCTTTCTAAGATGTCTTAATCTTTTAGCCACACCCACTTCTGGTCAGGTTCTTATTGACGATGTAGATATTACAGAGCCAGGTGTGGATCTAAATCAAATTCGACGTAAAGTTGGAATGGTCTTCCAAAATTTCAACCTTTTCAATAATTTATCTGTACTTGAAAATATCAAGCTAGGGCCTAAAAAATTACTTCATCAAAAAGAACGGGATATCGATAAGGAAGCTAGAAGACTGCTTAAAATGGTAGGCTTGTCCAATAAAGCTGATTCTTTCCCACAAAATCTATCCGGAGGCCAAAAACAGCGCATCGCTATCGCACGTGCACTAGCTATGCGCCCAGAAGTTATTCTCTTCGACGAGCCGACTTCGGCACTTGATCCCGAAATGATTGGCGAGGTTCTTGATGTTATTCGCAACCTAGCCAAGCAGGGCTTAACTATGGTCATTGTAACCCACGAGATGAGTTTTGCTCGTGAGGTTGGCACCCGTATGATCTTTCTTGATCATGGTAAAATCATCGAAGATGGCGCTCCAGAACAGGTTATGGACCACCCTAAGACCGAACGTGCCGCTCGCTTCTTCTCTTCAATCCAAAAATAACCCCCTTTGCCAAGTTTATCGTCTTTATGTTAAAATGACGGTATGACTCCAGTGATGAAATTAAAGAAAAGATTTTACTTTCTAGTAGCTTCCTATTTCAGATTTTTTGCTAACATCTCATTTCGTCGCTGGCGACCTCGTGTGATCGCCATTACTGGCTCTGTCGGTAAAACAACCATGTTGAACTTGGTGGAATGTATCCTAAAAGATCGCGCCCATTATTCTCATGATGCTAACTCCGCCTATGGTATTGCTTTCGATATTCTAAAATTAACTGGCGTAACTGGCTCAAAATTAAAGTGGTTCTATCTTTTTATTGCCGCGCCAATTAAATCAATATTTTATACACATAAAGAGGAGTTTTATGTTGTTGAAATTGATGGGGAAAGGCCACACGAGGCTGAATTTCTCGCCTCCTGGCTTAAGCCTGAGGTTACATTATGGATTTCTCTTGGCTTATCACATGCAGTCCAATTCGAGCAGCAAGTAAAAGATGGGCTTTTTGAAAATCTTGATAAAGCTATTACCCACGAATTCGCTATGCTGCCAGAACATACACAGAAGCTTGTGATCATCGATAACGACGTCGAACTGATGGTCCGTGCCCTCGACAGCATTAAACAAAAAGGACTTACTCAGGCTAGAGTAATTAAATGCTCCAAAAAAGATCTCGTAAAATATCAGGTAATGCCAAATCAGACTAAGTTTGAGATTCAATCTGCCGAAAGTGGTGAACCCAGGCGATATCACTTTAACCGACCTCTTTCAAAAGACCTTACTATTCAGTTGGTTATGCTTGAAAAGTTGGCTGAATACTTAAAAATCAAAATAGATTCAGATCTCTCGGATTTTCGTCTAGCACCAGGCCGTAATTCATATTTTGAAGGCAAAAATGGCGTTCAGATTATCGATAGTAGTTATAATGCTCATCTAATTTCGGTAAAATCAATTTTAGAGATGTTTAAAGCTATGAAGGTGGAGCATAAGTGGCTAGTGATTGGTGATATTGTGGATCAGGGCAGTATTGAGGGGCAGGAACATGCAAAACTTGCCGCTGAAATTATCAAGGTAAAACCAGAAAAAGTTATTCTACTCGGTCGTCGCACTAAGAAGTATACGGCGCCACTTCTGAAAGAAGCTGGTATTGTCCCTTATGTGACTAATGACCCTAAAGAAGCCTTAGCCTATCTAGAGAAACATTTGAGCGGCTCAGAAACAATTCTCTTTAAAGGCTCTCAGTATCTCGAATGGATCATTGAGAAGATTTTAAAAAATCCAGACGATGCTAAGAAGCTACCTAGACGCGAAAAAGCTGCGATCAAAAGACGACAAAAACGAGGATTAAATTAATGACAAAAACACTTTACATCATTCATGGTTGGACCTATTCCGTGGAGCCCTGGAATAAAACCATTAAACTCTTAAATGACAACTATAAAATTAAGGTAAAGATGTTACACGTTCCCGGGCTTACTGACCCCAGCAAAAAAGTGTGGAATATCGATGAATATGTTAAATGGGCCGATTCATTACTACCAGAAGACGCAGTGGTTCTTGGTCATAGTAACGGAGGTCGAATTTTATTAAACCTCTTATCAAGGCAACCTGCGCGAGTCTCTCATCTAATTTTGCTTGACGCCGCCGGTGTCTATGAGCCATCAAAAAAACGTGATATTTTAAGAGCAATCAGTCAGCTATTCGCCCCATTAAAACAGATTAAAATTCTGCGCAAACTGCTTCATCGTATTATTGGTGCTGGTGATTACGAAAAGGCTCCTGAAAACATGAAAAAAACCTTAACTAATATGCTGGATTCGGACCGCCAACTAGATATTTCCAAGGTTAAAGTAAAAACCGACATCCTGTGGGGTGAATTAGATAAAATCACTCCCCCAAGGCATGCACAAAAAATGCATCAGCAAATCAAAAAGAGCCGACTCAAGTTATTTCCAAATTGGACACACGCACCCTATATCTGTGACCCGGAAGGACTCGCTCTTGCTATTAGTGAAGTTATGGAGGCAAAGAGGTGAAACATTTTTTCCTAGGTCGTGCTAATAATTTTAATCTTAAAGAAACCCTGCGTTTTCTTGCAAGCTTTGGCACAAAAAAGGATTATATAAAATTAAAACAATTTTTTTCTAAACAGTATCAGGTTGACCAAAAAAATGTCTACCTCTTTCATTCTGGCCGTACCGCTCTTTCTTTGGCTCTAATCTCGCAAATCCCAGCAGTATCCAAGGATTCTTCTGTCAATAAAAAAGCTAAGACAGAGACAACTTCAAAAAAAGAATCGCTTCCAGCCGTTGCCATAACTTCACTAACCTGTTTTGCAGTTGTACAGGCGATCAGGGCTGCCGGATACCAACCAATTTACCTAGATATTGACCCTAAAACCCTACATTTTAATGCAAACACCCTAAAGAAATGCATTAAGAAATACCCCAACCTTAAAGCTGTCATTGTTCAAAACAATCTTGGTATCCCAGCAGAAATAGTGGAAATTGAAAAGTTAGCAAAAGAACATAATCTTTTTCTTATTGAAGACCTTGCTCATTCATACAATATTTATTATTCGGACGGACGTCTTGCCGGAAATATTGGTGACGCCGTTGTGCTTTCTTTTGGTAAAGGAAAATCACTGGATGCAACCTCTGGTGGAGCACTAATCATGCGAGTAGCTTCCAAGAATCACCTCTTGGACTCTCAAAATATCGCTAGTCGCGCTCCAAAGATCTCAAGCTCCTTACGAGATAATTTTTATCCATTGTTTGCTCTCATCTCCCGTACGCTTTCTTATCTATCATTTGGTCGTTTTAATTTAGGTCAAATCTGGATTCTTGCCCTATTGAAACTAAAACTAATTCAACGTTCTGCCGACGCTGAGCTTGATTTTGAACGCCGACTCAGTTATTGGCAGTCAAGATATTTACTAAAAAAGCTACAAAAGAGTCAAAAATATCATTCAATTTTACGCTACCCGCTTCTTGTTAGGGATCGAAACA
>CAUSFJ010000047.1:0-4330 GCA_963531135.1 uncultured Candidatus Saccharibacteria bacterium
TTAAATATGTCAAAATAACAAAAAACATCAAAACATTTATTTTGTGGAAGAACAGATAAATAAGATTTAAAAGGAAGAAATAGGGAAAATAGAAGATGTGGAGATGTATTATGCTAAAAATGGTATTGTTTTATTAAATATTAAGGGGGTACATGCGCATGATACAGCGCAGATCCTAAGCAATTACGGAGTGATGGTGCGTGCAGGTTGGCACTGCGCCGAGCCGTTTTTGACGGAGAAGAAAATTGGGCCAGCAGTAAGAGTAAGCTTGATGTTTTATAATACTAAAAATGAGTTAAAATAATTAACCTCAATATTAAGATAAGTTAGAAGTGAAATGGGTTTATAGTTTTGATGTATGATGAAATTTTATTAGAGCATAATTTATATCCAAAGAATCGAGGAAGCATTGAGGGGGCGGATATTGCTAAGGAATTAAAGAATGCTAGCTGTGGTGATAAAATAATTGTTCAGTTAAAACTCGAGGATGGAATCATTACGGAGGGGAAGTTTGAGGGGGTGGGGTGTGCGATTGCATTAGCGTCAGCGGATTTAATGATTGAATCAGTGAAGGGGAAGACGCTTGAGGAGGCAAAGAAAATGAGTCGATTATTTAGGACGATGATTTTAGATGAGGAAGAATTTGAGTCTTGTGGGGGAGAAAAACAGATGGGGGATGCGATTGCTTTAAAAATTGTGGGTCGAATGCCGGCAAGAGCAAAGTGCGCGGAGCTCGCGTGGCAGGTATTTTTAAATAAATAAATTAAACGCTTGTGTTTAAACCCATTGCGAATTATAATGGAAAATAGTTTAGGAGGAATAAATGATAAAGGTGGATGATAGGTTCCTGGCGGAAGTGGGTTTGCAGAATTTACCCGAACCACAGAGAACTGCATTTATAACTGAAATCCAGGGTGAACTTGAGAATCGAGTGGGCGAAAAGATGAGTGAGGTGATGACAGCTGAGCAGCTTGTTGATTTTGACGGTATTATGAAGAAAGATAGCAATACGTTGATTAAGTTCTTAACAAAGCTCGGCGATTATAGGCAGGATGATATATATAAAAAATTATTGCAAAAATATAACACAACTGAGGGTACGCTGGAGATTTTAGGAGAGTATTTAAGTGTAAAATGGATTCAATTGAATCGTCCAGATTATGCAAGAGTAGCACAGGATATTGAATCTGAATTTAAACAAGAAATCATCAAGGCGCATGATGAAATTATGGAGATGGTACGACAGACATCTGGGACAGAAGAAGAGGTCGTGGCGCGATATAATCCACAAAATTCAGCACCAATGCAACCATCAGCACCAATGCAACCAGTCGCACAACCAACGATGCAGCAGTCAATGTCTAATATTCAGCAACCAGCGCAGAATTGGGGATAGAAGAAAAATAAAGTCTAGAGGATAGACTTTATTTTTTTAGATAGCCATTATAGAAGGATGTGGCGTCCATTGGTTTACGCCCAGCAGGCTGCAGGCGATCGATAATAAGATTTTGGTCCTTACAGGCCACTTTGATTTTAGCATGTTGGTCTTCAGGAGAATCTGTATCGAGGTGTGCTTCGAGAATAATGCATTCTTGATTACCAAGCATTAATTTACTTTTAGGAAAACCTTGAAACGCGCGTATTTGATTAAGCAAGTTGCTGGCGGGTTTCTGAGGGTCAAGAGTAGACATAGAGGTGTCAAACTTGGTGGTGTAGGTGGCACTTTGATCATCTTGTGGGATTGGAGTCGGAAGGTTATTTAGGTGACTAAGCAGCCAATTTGTGGCATGAGTGGATAATTTGGTATAAATTTCGGACTTTGAAGGTTGTGGAGAGAATTGATCGGAGGTGAGAGTTTCTTGATAGTAAATTGGGCCAGCATCCATGGCTTTGACTAATTTCATGATTGAAACTGAAAAATCCTGATCGCCATTCAAGATGGCTGACTCAATGGGGGAAGCGCCACGATAAGCTGGAAGAAGGGAGGGGTGGATATTGAGGATGCCATAAGGCTCAAAAAGATCAAGCACGTCAGTCTTAATCAAAACGCCAAAGCTAGCAAGAATACCAAAGATGTCGGGATCAGAGGCTTTTAGAGTTTTTACTTTCTCGAGGTCCTGTTTAGTCTTGGCATGAAAAATAATTTGGAAATCGGGATGTTGCTCAATAAGTGATTTGGCGATATCGGCAAGAGGGCCGTTGCCAAAAAAGATAATTTTAGTCATCGGGGAATAACTCAGGGTTATTTTTGATACGTTTATCGTAATCAAGTGGCTTAAGGTCGCCGTCTTTGTCTAGTTCAAAGAAGGCTTTTTCTTCGTCTTTAATGTGATCGATAAAGAGAACGCCATCAAGATGGTCGATTTCGTGGGCAAGGGTGCGAGCAAGATTGTCGTCAGCTTTAATGCGTACTTCAGTACCATCAATAAGCTTAGCTTTAATACGAAGTTTTGAAGCGCGAGGAACAAGTCCATAGATAAAAGGTACAGATAGACAGCCTTCGTAGTCGCTAACAATTTTACCACTTGCCTTAATGACTTCGGGGTCGATAAGGGCAGTAAAGCTGGCGTTATTTTTATCATCAAGGTCGTCGCGAATAATAATGATACGTTTATTGATGCCAAGCTGAGGAGCAGCCATGGCAGCAGAAAGCTCGTGGGGATGTTGTTTTTCCCATTCAAGGCTAGCTTTAATCATTTGATCAACAATTTCTTTTGCTTCATCAGTAATGCGATTAACTTTTGTAGAGGGTTGTCTTAAGCGTGGATCAGGCACAGTAATAATTTTCATAGGGATATTATAATATTTTTTAAGGGTTTTATAAAGCATAAGAAGAGATAAAAAAGAAAATAAAGTGGCTATGGTTGTAAAAATAAAAAATAGTTTTACACTCTAGGTAGAGAGACTAGAAATTAGAGATACGAGACGAGAAGTCACTAGAATGTTTTCTAATGACTTAACCTGAGATGTGGAGGGGAGTTTTAGAAAAAGTTTTTAACTCTTTCTAAAGAAGGAAATGGAATATCTCTCAATTTAAAACTACCAAGGTAGTTTTAGCTCCTAAAAAATAAATCATAGTTTCTGAATCGCCTCCACATCTTAGGTTTTATCTCAATATGAAGAAGATTTTTTGATGATTCTTTAGTTATTCTTAGAGGAGGGAAGGGGGATCGAGTGTGTATTTTAAATTTGGGAAGGTATGTACGGCTTTAATGGCGGAGAGGATATTCTGACGAGAAGGGGACTTTAGAATGATTTGCCAAGTATGACCGCTTGGTGAAAATTCATGGAAGGCTGGAGTAGGGGCAGATAGATAAATGCCTTTCAGGGGACGAAGAAGGGAGTATAATTCACGAATTTTGCGGATGGTGGTTTGCTCGGCTTTTTGTGTAATATAAAGTTTGGCAAGATAGTAATAAGGAGGGAAGTGGGCTTGTTGACGTTTTTTAATTAAATATTGATAGGCCCCGATATAATCATTTTGCATGGAGAAATGAATGATAGGGTGATCTGGCTGGAAGGTCTGGATAAAAACGGAAGCTTCGCTAAGGTGTCCACGGCCGACACGTCCAATGACTTGGGTAAGTAGATGAAAACTACGTTCCTCTGAAGAGTAGTCAGGAAGACTAAGGCCGCCATCAGCTTGCACGATACCAACGGTGGCAAGTTTTGGAAGATCAAGGCCCTTAGTGAGAAGCTGAGTTCCAATTAGGATGTCGACGGCGCCAGATTTGATGTCAGTGTAGAGATGATTTAAAGAGCTACCTGTAGTATTGTCGGCGTCAAAACGAGCGATACGGGCTGTTTTAAAGAGTTTTTTAAGTTCAGACTCAAGAAGCTTGGTGCCAAATCCCTTATGGATAATTGAGGAGTGTTGGCAGACTGGACAAGATTTAGGTACGACTTCTTCATATCCACAAGTGTGACAGGTGAGTTTAAATTTATCACTATGAAGAGTGAGCGGCAAAAGGCAGTTGGGACAGAGTGCCTGCCAGCCACACTGATCACAAATTGTAAGCGGAGCGGAACCACGACGATTATGAAAAATTAAAGTTTGCTGATGTTGTTCAAGGTTCTGAGTAATATTTTTAATCAGGGGGTCGGAGAAATATCGATTCTTAGAAAAGGAGGCTGAATCTCTTAGGTCGATAAGGTGTAGATCAGGAGTAATAGCAGTCTCTTTGGCTTTCTGCGAGAGTGAAACGTAGGCGTGATTTTTTTGTGCAAGATAAAAATCTTCAATAAGCGGAGTGGCGGTACCGTATATGCAATCAATATTTTTAGTGTTCGCTATGAAGCTAGCGAGTCGTAGGGTCGAATAACGTGGGGG
>CAUSFJ010000048.1:0-4199 GCA_963531135.1 uncultured Candidatus Saccharibacteria bacterium
TTTTGTGGATTTGTCTATAAAATTTCTGATTGGACACATCGGGCATATTTTTGGCAGACATTAGGTAGCAACAATATAGAGAATAAGCAAGTTGGACTACCTGAACCGATGAGAATCTAAAATAAGTAATAATGTTCTGTCATGATATAATAAGTAGTAATTTAAGTGGAGTGTATAAAATGACGTGCAGCATTTGCAGATTTTTCTACCAACAGGCGTCTCCAAATTCTGAAAGTGGGGCACGATGACTAAAAAACAAAAGAAGTATACTTTTATTGATCTTTTTGCTGGAATTGGTGGTTTCCACATGGCTTTTCATAATTTAGGAGCAGAATGCGTTTTTGTTTCTGAGTGGGATGATGCTGCTAGAAAAACATATAAAGCTAACTTTCAGAAAATATCCCCCAAGATTTTTGAGGATGAAAAACGATTATTCGTTGGTGATATTACAAGAGTAAATGCAAAAGATATTCCAGATTTCGATATTCTTACAGGCGGTTTTCCTTGTCAGCCATTTTCACAAGCTGGTCTCAAAAAAGGATTTAATGAGACGAGAGGCACGCTATTCTTTGATGTAGCTAGAATTATTAAGGAAAAGCAGCCAAGAGCATTCTTCTTAGAAAATGTCCGAGGCCTTCTAACGCATGATAATGGTAACACCTTTGCGACGATTAACAAAGTTCTTACAGAAGATCTTGGCTATAGCCTTCACTATAAAATAATTAAGGCTTCCGACTACGGATCCCCGCAGCATAGACCAAGGCTCTACATGGTTGGTTTTAAAAACAAAAATACGCCGTACAAATTCCCAGACCCAGTTCCACTACAAATGACCATGAGTGACGTCTGGGGTGGTCACGTAGATAAAAAAATTGGTTTCACGTTGCGTGTTGGCGGTAGACATTCTGGAATAAACGATAGACGAAACTGGGATTGTTATATTGTTGACGGCGTAGAGAAATGTATGGGGCCAAAAGAAGGTCTAAGAATGCAAGGTTTTCCAGATTCATTTATCTTTCCAGTCTCAGAGACTCAAGCGATGAAACAACTCGGAAACTCTGTGGCCGTTCCAGCCATCCAGGCTACGGCAAAAAACATAATCGAGGCTTTACAAAATGAAGACCTACAATAAAGGCGAGTGGTCAGAGTTATACGCAATTTGCAAAATGCTCTACGATCAAATGATTGATGTATGCGATAAAGACCTAAAATCTACAGATCAAAAAATAAAAATACTCAAACTCTTAATGCGTAGTGTCCTTGGCGACTCCGAATATGATATTGATGAAAAAGATAATGGTGATGTATCAATTCTCTATAATGGCCGACTAGTAAAATCTGCAAACCTATCTAAAGAACTGATTCTCAGTATTCTCAACGAAATTATTACTGGCTCTGGAGCAAGTTTCAATGTTCCTTCTGGAGAATTGGCAATGGGCGAATTGATGCTTGATGATTTTAAGTCCACATCATATGTAAAATCCGATATCGAAACTTATTCGATAATGCCTCACGAAGAAGTTGCGCGCCAAGTAGGTTTTTCTATAAAATCCCAAATCGGAAGCCCAGCAACCCTGTTAAATGCGAGCGAATCAACAAACTTTATCTATAAGATTGAAGGCTTCACTGGCGACATTAATGAAGTGAATAATATTACAACAAGGTCAAAAATTAAGGACCGTATGCAATATATCTTTGAACATCATGGCGAGTTCATTTTTTATGGAATGACGAACCAGATATTTCAACAAAACCTAGAGATGACTGATTCAAATCTACCAGAAATCATAAGCGGTTTATTAATGGTATTTTTTGCGGGCAAAGGCACAAGAACCGTCAAAGATCTTATCGATTCTTATACTGATTTTTTCAAAGGCAAAACCACAGAGTTTATATCAAAGAAGATAAAAGATTTCTTAAGTAATATTACGCTTGGGATGATACCTACAAGAGAGTGGAATGGTTCAGAGCTAGGTGGTGGTTGTATTTTTGTAAAAGATGACGGAAATCTTGTTTGTTTTACCTTATATGACATGGATGAGTTCAAAGACTATCTAATTAATAATACAAAGTTTGAAACAGCATCTACTAGTCGCCATAAATTTGGTATATTATACAGACAAGGCGACGAATTATTCTTTAATTTGAATCTAGATATTCGCTTCATTCATTAAGCGAGAAGTATCATTATAATATATTTTAAATTGAACGTACTTTAACCTGTTTTTGTAACAAAAAAGAGTCCGAGACTAGCTCTGACTCACCTATGGTACACCCGGAGGGACTCGAACCCACGACCCTCTGTTCCGAAGACAGATGCTCTAATCCACTGAGCTACGGGTGCAACTGGTTCAAGTTTACCACATCTTGCCCTAGTTTTCCAAAAATAAGATAGAATAGAATCATGAATGACTTCTTTCGCTTAACACAAACAATCATCTTCATCATCATGACGATCGTCATCATTTTTGGCGTCACCGTCTTCTTTGGCGCACCATATGTACCCAGCTTATCTCGCGAACTTTTAAAAATGTTTAAAAAGCTCTATCCATTATCCAAGAAAGATCTACTAATCGACATGGGCTCCGGTGATGGAGTCGTCTTAAAAGTCGCCGCCGGCCTTGGCGCGCAAGCCATCGGCATCGAGCTACACCCAGTACTCTCATTCTTATCCCGTATCAGGTTACGCAAATTAAAATCCAAAACCAAGGTAGTCTGTCAAAACTACCTGGACTTCCCTTTCCCGCCAGAGACAACCGTAATCTACACCTTCAGTGATTCAAGAGACATTAACAAAATCTATCAAAAAGTCAAATCAGAAGCAAAAAGATTAAACAAAGAACTTTATTTCATTTCCAATGGCTTCGAAGTGCCTGGAGTGAAGCATAAAAAGACATACTCCTCTTTTTATCTTTATAAAGTGTCGCCCGTAGAGAAGTAAGTAGGGCGGAGACAGTAACGCCAAAGTCTAGCTACTTGCAAACAAAAAAGTCCCCCAATCGGGAACTTATTTGTTGCGTTTGCGTTTCTCGCTGTGCTTATGGTTATTGTTACGATTAAGCTTGGAAATCACAATCTTCTTTTTCTTAACTGCCATATTAGCCTTTCTTTAATCTGTTATATTTTAACATAAACTTACAGCGGTGACTAGTCTTAGCTTGAGTTGAGCGATATTTCACCTTAGCCTGGACTAAAAGTGGAGACTGATTCTAGTAAATACGTATCATAAAACAAAAAGCCCCAGCACGAAGCTGGGGTAAGTTTTAAATTGGGTTATGATCTGGGATCATATTATGATATGCCCAAGTAATGTCGTTATATATGCCATTATACATACTTTGACACTCTGGGGAGTCCCACTGGCCATAATCCTCCTGCTTTAGACGCTGAATCTCGATATACAACTCAACAATCTGGTCGATTGTGAAAAGAGCAGACCATGCTTTTTGTTGAGCTATCTGACCGTATCTTCTTCTTATATCATCTACCGCAACCTGCCACTCGCTCTGCATCACGAATAATGTGTTTCGCACGCGAAATGACTCGCTACTACTAAAGATACTCTTGATCTTTTTTAGGCCCACAGACTGTTGTATCTTGCTGTCATTTAATGTAATGACAAAGAACAAATCCGATTCGCTACGTTTAAGACTGGTAATAATGCCGTCGTACGGCCTCGCCTCATGATTTTTGAGCGACCTAATTGAGATCCGATCCCCCACGCAGTAGATACGTTTTCCCTTAGCAGTGTAAATTGCGACCAGATCATCCTGTCCGTCTATTACATACTTAACGCCATCAATGTTAGTTTTTTCTAACTTCATAATTCCCCTTTCTGGGTTGAATTAGAGCCCGTGACTTACGATGGGGTTTCCCCATACTCTAATTATTGGCCAAGAAAATTCTTGGACAGAAGTTAAGCTACATAAATAGCCTAACTACTATCCAAGAGTAAAGACAAACACGACTGTAAGATCTTTCAATTATAGGGCATTTGGCGTTTTGTAGAATTTAAGCGGAATTTAAAGTGCATAGCAGATGCTATATTTATATATTATATAATTCTTTTATATGTTGTCAAGCAAAGTTGTTCGGGTGATATTAGGAGTGGCAGCTGGAAAACTTAAGCCATCCCTGTGATCTAATTAGTAAATTAGGAATATTTTAATTAATAAAGTAAGTGTGTTTAACTTTCCACT
>CAUSFJ010000049.1:0-4150 GCA_963531135.1 uncultured Candidatus Saccharibacteria bacterium
GAAAAGGATAATTTATTTAAAAATGGTTTCAATATTGGTGATTACAAAGGTGGAACAGATGCAACTATTACCTATAAGGTAAAAATTGACGATGATGAGAAAATGTTCCCATGCGGCCAAACCGTAACAATTGAGAATAATTCTGCGGCTGCTATTGATGTAGCTACTATTCATGATAAGGTACAAGTTCGTGTGACAAGGAAGTGTGGTGACACACCAAAAACTCCTACTCCAAAAACACCTGAGACACCAAAAGAATTACCTCGCACTGGTGCTTCTGAAGTGGTACTTGGTATGGTAATTACTGCAGTACTTGGTATTGGTATTGCTTACTATCTCGCTTCAATGAAGCAGTTAAGTAAACTTGAATCAGCTGCTAAGGGCAAGAAATAATCACTAAGAAGAACTTAGTAGATAGACTAATTGCAACTGAGTAAAAATAATAAAGATAAATCAATCTTTATCGCACATTAAAAACTTTGAAAAAATAGTTTGAAAAATAACTATAGTACCTTATTGAACCTTAAAAGTATGACCAAAATAAAAATCTTTTGAGATGAGTGCATAGAGAATAATAAAATGAATAAATTATTATTTTCGAGACACGATTTGATTTAATGAATCAAATATGATAAAATGATTCCTAGTTATTACTAAATAAGGAATATTATGAAAAAGGCAGTTGTACTCATCGGCGGCAAACAATATGTCGTAGCTGAGAAAGAGACCCTACGGGTGGACCTCCTCCCGGAAGGCACAAAAGAGCTCGAAACTGGTGCTTTACTTGTAATTGACGGAGATAAAACCCTTGTTGGTACTCCTGAAGTAGAAGGTGTAAAGGTTTCAGCTAAGGTGGTAGAAGAGAAGGTCGCTGGAGATAAAATTCGTGTGATCCGTTACCACTCTAAGAAGCGTGTACATAAAGAAACTGGACACCGCCAAAAATATAGTTTAATTGAAATTACTTCAATTAAATAAGAAAAAGACTCCAATCAGGAGTCTTTTTTTAGTGTTTATGGTAATATAGAATTATATGGCGACGGTGATTTGTATAACAAACCAAAAAGGCGGAGTAGGTAAGACCACGACGGCAGTTAATCTTGCATTCTTTTTGGCTAAAAATAAGAAAAAAACACTTTTGATTGATTTTGATCCACAGGGAAATGCAACTTCTGGCCTTGGAATTGATAAGATGCCGTTTGAGGCGGATTATGAAAAGGAGGGGATTAGTAGAACCATGTCCGAAGTGTTGCTGGGCCAAAAAGAGTTAAGTGAAATTATATTGAACACTAAATTTAAGGATTTAGATTTAGCGCCAGTTACCCCTCAACTTGCTAACGCAGAAGTAAATTTAGCAAAGTTGGATAAAAAATTTGTTCAGCTCCGAGAAGCGATTAAACGAGTAAAAAATTTATACGACTATATCATAATTGATTCGCCACCAAGCTTGTCGCTTTTGACTGTTAACGGAATGATTGCTTCAGACTACCTTTTATTGCCGGTACAGACAGAGTTTTATGCCCTTGAGGGGGTTGCTCAGTTGCTGGATTCGGTGAAATTAGTGCGAAAGGCGATGAATCCAGATTTAAAGCTACTTGGAGTGCTTGCGACGATGTATGACAAGAGAACATCGCTTTCAGTGCAGGTATTAGAGGAGATTCGCAAATACTTTAAGGAAAAAGTCTTTAGTTCGTTGATCCCTAGAAATGTGAGATTAGCGGAGGCGCCAAGCCATGGTGTGCCAGTAGGAGCCTATGATCCGTTCAGTAAAGGTTCGAGAGCTTATAAAGATTTAGCCAAGGAAGTAATTCAAAGAGTAGAGAAAGGGGAAAAATAATGGCAGGCAGAGGTTTAGGTAGAGGATTCGATAGTCTTATCCCTACGGATATTGTAGAGGATGATTTTGATATTACGGCCGGTGAAGATGCAAAAGAGAGTCAGTTGGTTGAGCTTGATCTTGAGATGGTTATACCAGATAAGGATCAGCCGCGTAAGGAATTTTCTGAGGAAGCCTTAAATGCTTTAGCAAGCTCGATAAAAGAGCATGGAGTCTTACAGCCGATCGTGGTGGTTCGAGAGGATGGTAAGTATAAAATTGTGGCTGGCGAAAGGCGCTTTAGAGCATCAAAGATTGCGGGACTATCAAAGATTCCTGCAATCATTCGTACGATTGATGCACAAAATCGTTTAGAGCTTTCGATTATTGAAAATGCTCAGCGTGAGGATTTAAATGCAATTGAGATGGCGACGGCATATGCTAAGCTAAAGAGTCAGTTTAACCTATCTCCTGCGGAAATTGCGACGCGCGTGGGGAAGAGTGAGTCTTCAGTGATTAACACAATGAGACTTTTAAATCTTCCGGACGATGTAAAGAGAGCAATGATAGAGCATAATCTTACCGAGGGAGTGATGCGACCGTTAATTTCGGCTGATCCAGAACTAGTAAGACAAATTCTGCCAATGATTATTGAAGAGGGTTGGACGGCACGACGAGTTGAGCGCTATATCGCTGAAAATAAGAAGCGTAGTTCTACTAAAATCGTGAAAGAGAATGTATTTTTGCGTCAAGAAGAAGATTTAAGTGCTAAATTTGCAGTTAAGGCGAGAGTTAGGGGAAGGACTTTGACCTTAACTTGTAAAAACGATGAAGAACTAAAAAATCTAATTAATCGATTATCTGAGTAAAAAAGTTATTCAATCTTAGTTCTACAGAGAGGAGTGGAGTAGTGAGTAAAAAAATTATACAGAGCGAACGTATTAAGAAGGCTGTAGACTTTGCAACGAAAGCACATGAGGGGCAGAAGAGAAAATCTGGAGAACCATATATTATCCATCCAAAAGCAGTAATGGAGACCCTCCTTGAGTGGGGAATGGATGAAGATACGGCAATAGCAGGGGTGCTTCACGACACAGTGGAAGATACTGGAGTAACTTTAGAAGAAATTAAGCAAGAATTTGGCGAATCAGTGGCCTTTTTGGTGGATGGGGTGACAAAAATCAGCAAGGCAAGACAGGGGATGAGGGACATTGACACTTATTTGCCGGTGACAAGAGATAATCTTTTGCGACTTTTAGTGGCAACGGGGTCAGATATTCGAGTATTGATCATTAAGTTGGCGGATAGATTACATAATTTAAGAACACTTTCAGCACTTTCACCGGAGAAACAGAAGAAGATAGCGAAGGAGACCTTGGAGATTTTTGCACCGCTTGCTGACCGCTTAAATATGGGGAAGTTAAGGGTGGAAATGTCTGATATTGCGTTCTCATATGTGGATCCAAGAAGGTACGAGGAATTGAAGAAAATTATTGAAACTCGTAATCAATCTGCGGAAAAAGCCTTAAAAAAGATTAAAAATGAAGTATCAGAGGCATTATCTAAGGAAAAAATCAATTTTGAGATCAATGGAAGGGTAAAATCGGTCTATTCGTTGCATAAAAAATTGGCTAAATACAACCAAAATATTAACGAAGTGTATGATTTGACTGCATTAAGAGTGATTGTGGATGATATTACGAGCTGCTATTTGGTTCTAGGACTAATCCATAGCTTATACACACCGATGACGGGCAGAATTAAAGATTATGTGGCAGTACCGAAACAAAACGGTTATCAATCTCTGCATACGACGGTTATCACCCCTGATAAAAGAATTGTAGAGTTTCAAATTCGAACAAAAGACATGCATGAATACGCCGAGCGGGGCCTTGCAGCAAGTTTTTACTACAATGAGCAGAAGTTGACGGAAAGCTATAAAACAGGGAAGATCCAGCATTTACCAACCAACTTGCTATGGATTTCAGAGCTGCAGATGGCGGCAGCTAAGCTAAGGGATGGCCAACAAGTTGACTTAAAAAAGCTAAAACTAAATCTTTTTGCCGATAAGATCTTTGTTTATACACCCAAAGGAGACATCATTGATTTGCCAGTGGGGGCCTTGCCTCTTGATTTTGCCTATAGATTGCATTCGGAAGTGGGCGGACATGTAATTGGGGCAAAGATTAACGGAAAATTGTCAAACTTGAATACAAAATTAAAGAGTGGCGACGTGGTGGAAATTTTAACGAGCAAAAATCAAACAGTAAGAGCGAGTTGGTTGGATAAAATTATTACACCACACGCGAGAGATAAGATTAAACAACAGCTAAG
>CAUSFJ010000050.1:0-4118 GCA_963531135.1 uncultured Candidatus Saccharibacteria bacterium
TCCTTCGGGAACGCTTTATGACCAGGGTTTAATTAACCGCTGTGCCGATAAGGCTGGTGATGACCTTAAAAAATGCCAGGAGAAATACCCAGTCATTAACTATGTCGACCCCATTAATTACACGGAAATCTTCATCAACATCCTCACTATCGCCGTGCCAATCATTATTGCTGTAATTTTCTTCGGTCGTCTTCTTGGCCAAGCTCAAAGTATTAATAAAGAGAATATGGGCTTTGGCAAGGCTCGCGCCAAGCTCTATGGCCCGGATAAGAAGCGTGTTCTCTTTACCGATGTTGCTGGTAATGAAGCTGCCAAACAGGACCTCTCTGAAGTAGTTGATTTTCTCAAAAATCCCAAAAAATATGAAAAACTCGGTGCTAAAATCCCTCGTGGCGTGCTTCTTGCAGGCGATCCAGGAACTGGTAAGACCTTAATGGCCCGCGCCGTTGCTGGAGAGGCCAACGTTCCTTTCTTTAGTATTTCTGGTTCTGAATTTGCCGAAATGTTTGTTGGTGTCGGTGCTTCTCGCGTTCGTGACCTCTTTAGTAAGGCCAAGAAAAACGCCCCAAGTATCATCTTCATTGACGAAATCGATGCTGTCGCTCACAAGCGTGATGCTCGTGGTGGGGCCGGTCGTGAAGACGAACAAACTCTTAACCAGCTACTCGTTGAGATGGATGGTTTTGATAATGAATCAGGGGTCATCGTCATTGCCGCTACCAACCGTGTTGATATGCTCGACAAAGCCTTGCTTCGTCCAGGCCGTTTTGATCGCCATGTTGACGTCACTCTTCCTGAGCGTAAGGATCGTTTAGCTATTTTAGAGGTTCACTTTAAAAATAAGCCAACCGCAAAATCTGTCAATCTAGAAGCTCTCGCTGCTAAGACTGCAGGTTCCTCTGGTGCTGATCTCGCAAATATTGCCAATGAGGCTGCCATCACTGCCGCACGCCTCGGTCACAAAGAGATTACTGGTGCCGATCTTACAGAAGCCTTTGAGCGTGTCGCCATTGGTCCAGAGCGCAAGTCGAAAGTTATGAACGAAAAAGAACGTAAAATTACCGCCTATCATGAAGCTGGCCACGCTGTGGTCGGTCACGTTCTCCCGGATTCCGATCCAGTCCATAAGATTACCATTATCCCTCGCGGTCATACTGGCGGTGTGACTTGGTTCCTTCCTCCTGAAGATCGTAGCTATAAGAATATTTATGAATTAAAAGATACTCTTGCTCGTGCTATGGGTGGACGTATTGCTGAAAAAATTATCTTTGGCGAAGATAGTGTTACTACTGGCGCCTCTTCCGATCTTCAGCATGTTGCTGAACTTAGCAAGGAGATGATTATTCGCGAAGGTATGGGTAATAAAACCCGTAACCTCGTCTATCCTTCCGAAGCCACTGGTTATTACACTATCAGCACTGGCAAGCCATATTCTGAAAAGACTGCCGAACTGATTGATGAGGAAATTGCCCAGTTTGCTAATGAGGCAGCAAAGCGTGCAGAGGCCGTCCTAAAAGCCAACCATAAGGTCTTGGATCGTGTCGCCGAGGCTCTTCTTGAAAAAGAAACCCTTGAAGAAGAAGATCTTAAAAATATCTTTGAAGGCTCTACGCTTCCAGATTCCGCTAAACTCCACGACTAATCCGTATCTTTGACGAGGAATTGAACAAAAAATACCTGAATTCAGGTATTTTTTAATCCATCGATTATTTATAAAATAAAGCGACTATTTTTTAGCAGAGAAACGGCCAGACGTATCTTAATATTCGAAGTGACTTCACTCGCCGCACAAATCTTGTCGGCCATCGTCACAATCCAACTTTCTTTATATTTTGGCATCACAATACTAAGAGGGAACATATGCGCCTGAATGATATTTTTCTCAATAGCATTCAATTTAAATTCCTTCTTTGCGTTATCAAAAGCAATCAGTGGATGTAAATAAGCGTGCGCCTTAGGCATAGCCGTTTTGTCATGCCAGTCGTACAAGAAAAAATCATGTAGGAGTGCGCCTCGGACCAATGAAACCTTATCCACCTTCACTCGAAAAATCGCAGCAAGAGTTAAACTCATTGTTGCCACACTAATCGAATGATCATAAGTAGAAACATTAGCATGCTGAATAAAACGTTTTTCACGTTTCATGTTCTCAGAATCTAAAATTTCCTTACCTAGTTTATGCACCAGGACAAGATTATTCGTTTTCACCTTTATATTATAACATGAAAATGCTTAAAAATCTCAAAAACTCCATACGTCTGCCCTCTCAACATCATGTATAATAAATATAAGATGAAGAAGTTTCAGTTTCGCTCCGTAGTTGCCATGGCAAATAGTAAACTTAGTGTGAAATATGCTGCTATTTTACTCAGTTTTAGCACTCTAATTTCTGCTCTTCTGGGTATCTTCCGGGATCGTCTCTTAAATTCTTACTATCTTGATACTTATCCAACCGGTATTGACGCTTATACTGCTGCCTTTACCATCCCTGATTTTATGTTTTTTGTGCTCACTTCTGGCGCTCTTGCAGTTAGTTTTATTCCTGTTTTCAATCAACGTCTAGTCTCTGGCAATAAAAAATCCGCTTGGGAGCTCAGCTCTTCCATCCTTAACCTTATGGCCATCGTTACCCTGATTTCTAGTATTTTGATTATGGTTTTTGCAGATCCTCTGGTTCGTTTTATTGTGGGTCCAGGTCTCGATGAATCTGGCACTACACTTGCTATCAATATGATGCGCGTCATTGCTATTAATCCCTTCCTCTTTAGTATTGCCACAGTCTTAAATTCCATCCAGCAAGCCGTTGGCCGTTTCGTCTTCTTTTCTCTCGCCCCCGCTCTCTATAATGTCGGCATCCTTATCGGCATCACGGTCTTCACTAACGGCATTAATCTCTTCGGCTTGCAACTCTTCGAAGGTGGCATTATGGGGGTTGCTATTGGTGTCGTTTTTGGCGCTATTCTTCAGATTTTCATCAGCCTCATTGGTCTTTTTGGCCTTGGTTTTGATTATCAGTTTAAAATCTATTGGAAAAATCTTGGTTTTAAAACCGTTCTAAAGCTCTTGCCAGCTAGGTCTCTTGACCAGGGAATTGACTACGTTTATTCTATTCTTGCCACTAATCTCTCTTCTCGCATGGGTAAGGGCGCCCTTCGCTCTTTTCAGCAGGCAAACAGTCTCCACCAGATGCCAGTCAATCTCATTGGTGTCGCTATTTCGACCGCCTTCTTTCCTAAGTTAACCGAAGAAACTAATAACGAAGATACTACAAAGTTTGATGATGTCTTCCGTCGCGCTCTTCGTATGATTATCTGGATTTCCTTGCCAGTTTCTGTTATCGCCTACTTTGCCCGTGGCTATGTTGTTAGTTTTGTAAAAAATGGTGGTCAGCCCATCATCGCCAGTGTCTTAGGCTCTCTCGTCCTCGCCATCTTTGCGCAGTCTATTTTCCATATTGCCTCTCGTGGCTTTTACGCCAGGCAGGACACCAAGACTCCATTCGTTGTTAGTATTATTGCCGTCGGCTTTACCATGATCCTATCAATTATCTTTAGTATCATCGGTCTTGGCCCTGATGGCTTAGGTTGGGCTCAATCTATTGGTGCAGTTCTTGAAATTCTCATCCTCCTTTTTCTACTTCAGAAAAAATCTCGTCAAAACCTACTTAATAAAGGCTTTTGGACCGCTTTTATTCGTATGCTTATCGCTACCATCGTCACTAGTATTTCTGCCTATATACTTACTAAACTCCTACCACTTCGTGCCACCGACAATTCAGTTTTTGTCACTATTCCAAAATTCTTCATTATTTCGCTCGCCTCACTTGGAATCTATGGTGCAGCCAGTTTTCTCCTAGACCTTGAAGAAGTTCAGCCATTCTTTGAAAAACTCAATAAGATCCTCTTTCGAAATCTCCGTCCAAAAGACAAATAAGCCTCAACTCTCATGTTATAATCATTACCATGACAGAGCAAAACAAGAAAGTCGTTTCCGACTATAATGGCTATGATTATAAAAAAATCTTCTGGGAAGATGCCGATCGTACATATGAAGATATGGCAGACCTTCTCGCAATAAGGCGTCTCCTTCCTCGCAAGATGGATACTTTTGTTGATATC
>CAUSFJ010000051.1:0-4080 GCA_963531135.1 uncultured Candidatus Saccharibacteria bacterium
TCTTTCTAAAATAAATACCACCCAAAATAATAACTAGAGAAACCAGACCGAGCGGAATAAGATAAAGGAGGCGATTTTCGAGATAATTCCAGGTGGTGATAGTTTGATCGGTGATAAGGAAGTAACGTACGTCTTGAATGACCTGAGCAATTGGATTTAAGAGAAAGATTTTAGCGGCAAGCGGACTGGCGCTGGCGACCATGGTGATAGGATAAATGACTGGTACGGCATAAAAGAGAGCTTGCATAAAAACCTCCCAGATGGAGGAAATGTCACGATATTTAACATTGATGGCGCCGAGGAAGAAAGAAATACCAAGAGAGAGAAGGTAGAGTTCAAGAATAATAAATGGGACTAAGAGCCAGCCAAGATTTGGGGTCACACCATTAATGAGGGCAAAAATAATAACGACACCTAAATTGATTAGGAAGTTGATTAGGGCGGTAACAGTGGCGGAAACAACAATGATCCATTTTGGAAAGCTGATTTTACGCAAGAGATCACCACGAGCAACGATGGCCTGAATCCCCTGATTCGTACATTCGGAGAAAAAGCTCCAGAGAACGGTGCCGGCTAGGAGGTAGACAGGATAATGAGGAATGTCGCTTCCCATTTTAAGGATTTTTGCGAAAACTACATAGAGGATAGCAAAAAGCATCATGGGACGTAAGACTGCCCAAAGATACCCAAGTAGAGACCCTTGATAGCGCAGTTTAAAATCAGTTTTGACGAGCTCTTTTAAAAGAATGCGGTTTTTTCGACTACCGAGGTTAGGGATTTTCATATCTTAAATTATATCATAGAGAAGTTGGACAAAAAATATTTTCATAATGGTACAATAGGCGTATGAAGACACCTCTCATATCGATTATTATTCCGGTCTACAATACGGGAGACAAGGCAGTAAAGTTACTAGATCAACTAGTAAAGAATCGTTATGAAAATTTGGAGATTATCTGCGTGGATGACGGCTCAAAAGATGATAGCTTTTCCCTATTATCAGAGTTTTGCCGTCAACAAAAATTGACTGATTCTAAGAAAAAAATTGTACTGATTCAGCAAGAAAATGCTGGACCTGCCGCCGCAAGAAATACAGCCCTAAAGAAGATGCACGGGGAGCTGGTAGCATTTATTGATTCTGATGATACGGTATCTAAAAACTATTTAAGCGAAATGAGCAAGCTTTTAACTAATAAGAGCGTGGCGGTAGTAACTGCAGGATTTTTATATAAGAGAATTCACCAAAAGACAGAAAAAGAAATGTTCACAAACCAGATAAAGGAACGTGAAGTGGATGAAGATTATAAGACCTATATTTTGAAGAATTTGGCCTCGGACGGAAGATTATATGCCTCCGTGAATAAAATGTTTCGAGCTGAAATTATTAAAAAATACAACTTAGAGTTTCCACTTGGGTGGGACTTCGCGGAAGACACAAATTTTGTTTTACATTATTTGGAATGTGCCAGACTTGAAGGACTGATGGATTTAAAATTTTTAGCAAAACCATACTATATCTATCATTATGGAACCGAGACTAGCACCGTAGCAAGTTCTTCCCTACCTTGGAGGAATTGGCAAAGAAGTTTTAACTATCTGAAAACGTGGGTGGGAGACAATCCAACTAAAGATCAGAAATACTGGCTATTAAGAGTAATGATACGCTGGCGCATTTCACATGCCTTAGCAGTGGCAAGAAGTAACCAGGCGATGGTGAAAAAATGGAAATATCTGAATCCATTGATTCTACCTTTTGCAAGTTTGGCGGCGAAGATTCGAAAATAATCTATAAAAAATACCAGTTTTTAAAACCGGTATTTTTTGGTGCACCTATTTTTGATTATTTAAGAAGTTAATTGTATCACGCATAGCATCGGCTACTGTAAGCTCGGTCTGCCAGTCAAGCTCTCGCTTAGCTTTGCTTGGATCAGCAAAGATTTCGGCAAGATCACCTGGGCGACGATCAGAGATGCGATGGGGGAGTGGTTTACCACTAGCATCTTCGAAGGCTTTGATAATCTCAAAGACAGAAGAACCCTTGCCAGAGCCTAGATTATAAACTTTGGCACCCGGAGTATCTGTGGCCTTCAAGGCAGCGAGATGACCCTTGGCGAGATCCACTACATGGATATAATCACGAATACAGGTACCATCTGGGGTATTATAATCGTCACCATAGATCTGAAGCTCTTTAATTTTACCCTCAGCAACGCGCATAACGACTGGCATAAGATTGTTGGGGATGCCGTTTGGATCCTCACCGAGGAGACCAGAGATATGGGCGCCAACTGGGTTAAAATATCTCAAGATCACAACTGAAAGTTCCGGACGGGAAGTAGCCTCGGACTCAAGGATTTTTTCTATGACATGCTTGGTTTCTCCATAAGGATTGGTGATACCAACACCAGTAGTCATTGACTCATCGAGTTTGCCAGAGTTGATATTACCATAGACAGTGGCAGAAGAGGAGAAAATAATTCTATTAACCTTAAATTCAGCCATACACTTCAAGAGATTGAGAGTGCCGGTAACATTATTTTCATAGTAGCGAAGAGGCTGCTCGATAGACTCAGCAACGGCTTTTAGGCCAGCAAAGTGAATGACCGCATCAAAATGCGTGGAGGCAAAAAGTTCACGCATTTTTTGATAATCGAGTAGGTCAATCTTTTGAAAGACTGGGGCTTGGCCGGTAATTTGATTGATTTTATCAAGAACAGTAATCTTACTATTAAAAAGGTTGTCGAGGATTTCGACTTGATGTCCTTGATTTTGCAATTCGACAACAGTGTGGGAGCCGATATAACCGGTACCACCGGTGACGAGAATTTTCATGTTAACTCCTTTTTTGGTGATTTTAAACTATATTATACCTGTTTTAAAGTGATTTTGCGAAATATGCGATAAAGAAAGCCCTTCGGTGTGGAGAGTAAGACTGAATAGAGACGGAGTTTTTGAGTAAGATAGGGATTTTTTTGATTAATCATAAGAGAGTGAATGGCTTTCTCGCGATATTCTTTATAGTATTTTTGGTCAATATGGCCTGTAATTGCATTATCAATGTAGGCAAAATAGGCCAAAATAAGGGCAACATTGCAAATAAGCTTAAATTCAGGAGTTCGGAGATAGATCTTTGCTTCTTTCGCCATCTGCTCTTTGGCACGAAGACGGGTCAGAGTCTTTTCGGTGGAAGTAAAGTTTTTAGTAATATAAGAGTTTCTACGTTGATAAAAATAGAGTTCTTCTCCTAAATATTGAATATTTTTTGCAGCGAAAAATAGCTTATAAGTAGTAAGATTATCTTCATGAATTTGCCCAGCAGGATAGAGGATGTGATTATCCGTAAATAATTTTTTGCGATACATTTTATTCCAAATTAGGATATCGAGATCTTGCTGTTTGATAAGAAAATCTTGGGTAGCTTGCATACCGGAAGAGATTTTTGGAGTGGGAATGTGGTGAAAACTATGAGTCTGATAGACTTCTTGATAGCCACAAACAGTGATATCAATTTCGGGATTTTGAAGAAGTGGAGTAATGAGTTTTTCGAGATAATCTTTAGTAATAAGGTCGTCACTATCAATATAGCAAAGATATTGACCGCGAGACATTTTAAGCCCCTGATTATGTTCAACGGAGATAGCAGAATTTTTGTGTGTGTGGGATGTAATGCGTGGATCTAAAGAATATTTAGAAATAACTTCTGGAGTGCGGTCAGTAGAACCATCATCAATAATGATGATTTCAAAATCAGAGAAGGTTTGATTTAAAATAGAATCGAGGCAAGGAGCAAGATATTTTTCAACATTGTAAGCTGGGACAATGACAGAGACCAGGGGGCGTTTAGACATGATCTTTCCCTTCTATGATTGGAATTAGTTGCTCTTTAACAGTTTTCGCAAAATCAAATTCATGGAGATATTTTATTCTGGAAGCCTTAGCGAATTCTTGGGTAAGTGCAGGGTTTTGTAAAAGTTTATCAATAGCCTTAGCAAGAGAGTGCTGATCTTTTGCTGGGATAAGAAGTCCATTAAAAGAATCTTGCACAACCTCTGGATTACCATCGATATTGGTTGTGATGAT
>CAUSFJ010000052.1:0-4021 GCA_963531135.1 uncultured Candidatus Saccharibacteria bacterium
CTGTTAACATCGAGGTTGTCAGTTCGAGCCTGACCGGTGGAGACATTATGAAAATTCAGACCCTAAAGGTCTGTTTTTTGTTTTTACAAAAATATTATTCTGGATTAGATAATATTTTTGTGTTAGAATGAAAATGGTCGTAAAAGACCTTGGAATTGATTAACTGTGTTTTAATAACACAACTTTGATATAAAATTAGGGGTCTTCCCGACCAAAAACATACAAACCTTAACAAGGAGATTTTTTATGAACGATAATGAAATTCAGCATATCCCTCTTATTGGTGAAATGCTACCAACTATGCAAGTACAAACCACTCATGGCCCTAAAACCATCCCTGGTGACTACGCTGGCAAATGGCTTGTTCTTTTTAGCCACCCAGCTGACTTCACCCCAGTCTGTACCACCGAATTCGTTTCCTTCCAGAAGAATTATGATAAATTCCGCGAGATGAATACTGAACTTCTCGGTCTCTCCGTTGACCAGGTCTTCTCCCACATTAAGTGGACTGAGTGGATCAAGGAGCACTTCGATACTGAAATCGAGTTCCCAATCATTGCCGACACTGGCTTAGTTTCCGGCAAACTTGGTTTTATCCATCCAGGTAAAAACCATGACACCAACACTGTCCGTGCCGTCTTCGTCATTGACCCAGAAGGCAAAGTTCGCGCTATTCTTTACTACCCACAAGAGCTTGGTCGCAACATGGATGAAATCTTACGTATGGTTAAAGGCTTACAGACTTCAGAAGAACACAAAGTTGCTCTTCCTGCCAACTGGCCAAACAGTGAACTCTTTGGTGCTGACGTCATCATTCCACCAGCTAAGGATGTCGCAACTATTAAAGAACGCCTAGCTGCTGCTAAAGCCGGTGAATTCGCTTGCGAAGACTGGTGGCTCTGCCACAAACCATTGAATAAATAATTTATTCAACAACAAAAAGAACCCCCAAAACAGGGGTTCTTTTTTAGGTTCTTTTGCTAATTATTTAGCTACTGAAAGTGAAATCTTGCGACCTTCACGATCAATGTCGAGTACCTTAAAGCTCTTACGTTCATTAAGAGTAAAGATCTTTTCAGGATCAACATCGTTACCTTCACCAAGTTCAGAAACATGAACCAAAGCTTCAACAGCTGGTGAAATCTGTACGAATGCACCAAATGGTGTGATACGAGTTACAGTTCCCTCAACCTTTGAACCCTTCTTTAAGTTCTCAACCTCTGAAAGCCATGGATCAGCAACAAGCTGCTTCATAGAAAGGCTTAGACGTTCTTTATCGATAGCAATAATTTTTGCCTCTATTTCATCGCCAACTTTTACATAGTCTGATGGATTATTTACACGTTCCCAAGAGATCTCAGAAATGTGAATCAAACCTTCAATGCCTTCAACATTAACAAAGACACCGAAATCGACTACGCCAGTCACTACGCCCTTAATTACATCACCAACATGAAGTTCAGCAAAACGAGCAGCAAGACCATCTTTCACAGCTTCCTTCTCAGAGAAGATGAGCTTATTGTCTTTCTTGTTAGCGTCAAGGATTCTTACCTTAATGCCCTTACCAACGAGAGAGTTGAGGCGCTGTAGGATCTCATCCTTATCAGCAGAACCAACGCGTGGGTAATGTTCTGCAGAAAGTTGTGAAACTGGCAAGAAACCACGAATTCCTTCGTATTCGACCAAAAGACCGCCACGGTTAGCATCAAATGGAGTAACCTCCACGATTTCCGCAGCATCCATCTTAGCCTGGATCTCATCCCAGCCCTTATCCTTCACTGCCTTACGAAGTGAAAGCAGTACAGTACCGTCTTCCATTTCTGGATCGATTACTGAAGCAGAAACTTCCTGACCAACCTCAAGGTTACGTGCAAATGAAGCTTCACGGCGTGGTACTAAACCTACACCCTGCGCACCAAGATCAATTAAGATCTCGTGCTTCTTTACTGAAAGTACTACACCAGAGACAGTATCTCCAGCAACTACTTTTTTGATCGAATCACTAGCAGAAGCTAACAATTCATCCATTGTGATTTTTTTGGCATCAGCCATTACTTATTTTTTCCTTTCTTCAGGCCCGTTCAACCAAATCGAAAATTATTTTATTTTATTCTTTCTCCCCAGTTGAACGAACCCGAATCTATCTCCTAATATATCAAATCTACCCCTGTTTGTAAAGTTAAGCACCACTAAACATTCCTCTTATCCTTTTTCTTTTTCCCACACCCTCCTATAATCATTTTATGATTCCAAAAATCGACAATTTTTTATCCCAAAAAACATCCAGCCATTCAAATTTGCCGATCTATACTCAATTTATACAAGAATTAGAAAATGAGTACTCAAACTTTGTTTTTAAACCCAGTAATCGCTTCCGTTTTCGTCCCCCAAAAACCATTTACTATGAGCTACCTTCTCCCCGCTCACGTAATCTCTCTCCCTATTTTCTCCAACTTCTTCACGAACTAGGACACGCCGTATCGCACCACCATAATTATTCCCTATCCGTTGACCGCCTTAAAATCGAAACCGAGGCTTGGGCTTCCGCACATCGTATTTTCAAATCCCATTCAAATTGGTCTAAAAAATACCATTTTGATTTTGACCAAGATTTCGCCGAAACTCAACTTGACACTTATCGTCATTGGCTACATAAAAAAGCCACCTGTAAAAAGTGCGGATTAACAATGTTTCAAGACAAAAAACAACAATGGATTTGTCCACATTGCGATCTCTATTAACGATTATCTCCGCTACCGTGAATTTTATTTCTTTCAAAACGATCTTGTAGCTTTTCGATGTTCATTTTTGCCACCTCTTCAAACTCTACACCTAAATACTTAGACACCATTGCAAGATACCACAAAATATCACCTAATTCTTTAGCAAGTTCTTTTCTTTTTTCATGAGAAACCTCGCCATTCTCATCTCTGATTATCTTTTTTATCTTATCACAAACTTCACCGGATTCTCCTGCTAAACCTAAAACCTTCTCTAAAATCCCTAGATTATTTACCCTAGCTCCCTCAGCTACAAAAGTTTCATAAGAAAATGTATCAAATTTACCCGCTTTTTCCTGATATTCATTAAAATTCATCTTCACCTCCTTTTTTATTTATCATAACATAAATATCTTTTAGTCACCGCTTAAAAATATCACCACCTAAATAAACTCTAGTCTCATCTTCATTCTATAAACCGAACAACTTAAAAAAACAAAATCCCCTCTTTCGAGGGGTTTGTTATTTCTAGGTGGATATTTTACTCAGTTGTCTTTTTTGCAGGGCCACGTCGTGAAATACGACCGCCTTTAGCACCAGCAATCTTAGCAAGTGCAGGGTTTGCAGCAAAGCCACCAGTACAGCCTAAGCGGCCGCCCTTCTGTCCAATCTTTGCGTAAAAATCTTTACCGTATTTCTCACGGTTTGTTGCAGCAGCTTTTAGGCCACCTTGCTTTGTTCCAGCCATTATTCCTTCTTTCTGCCCACCAGAAAAATATTAATTTTATTCCTCCCCCTCTATCCCGCGAAGTGTCATACTCAACTTATCCGCACCCCTTGGTCTATGTTCTGTATTATATAATAACCACAGCTTTTTGTCAATATGCTAAAGTTAAAAAACATTGTATAATATATTATTCCTAGTTTTATTGACAACCATCTAGTTCTTTGTTAATATATCTCTACTGGGGTAATAGCTCAGCTGATTAGAGCGCTGCCTTTGCAAGGCAGAGGTCCAGGGTTTGAATCCCTGTTACTCCACCATTTCCTGATTGATAATCAGCCATGGGGTATTTAGCGTCCCCCCGCTAAATACTCCACCAAAAAATTAGACCGTTTCGGTCTTTTTTTATACTCTCTTCCCCTCTTTTACTATCTATAAATTAGTTTAAATATACTCTCTCAATATATAAAAAGTCATCTATTCTACACCTAAAAGTCAAAAGCAACAAAAAAATCGCTCTCGCGATCCATTGTTGTGGTGGGGATATGTGGACTTGAACCACAGACCTCGTCATTAT
>CAUSFJ010000053.1:0-4013 GCA_963531135.1 uncultured Candidatus Saccharibacteria bacterium
TTACAAACATTAAACCCGCTCGATAGATTTCTATTAACTCCGGTGGCATAATTTTACCCAAAAACTTCACCTGCCCCTCAATCTCCAGTTCTTTCGCCAAGGTTTTCAGGTTTGCAAGATCAATTCCATCCCCCACAATAATCAGCTCTAAATCTTTCGTCTCAACTTTCGGAAGAGTTAATAACTTCTTAAAGGCATTAAGTACCACGCTAATACTTTTTTCCGGATCAACTCGCCCAATATATAAAATCTTTTGAGTTTTTGCCGTCAATCCATATTTTTTTAAGATCTTTGCATCTGGTTTCTTCGGATAAAACTCCGTTAAATCCACCCCGTTCGACAAAGCCTCGACCGTTACCTTAAAGTGTTTACGATTTTTAGGGATTAAATCACCAATCGCCATCTCGGTTGGCATGGTCGCATATTCCGCGTGCTTCAAAAAACTCGACATATACGCGCGCAGCATTGCGTTAGACGCTTTTTTAATTAATTTTGGTTTCAAAATTTTTAGCTGATCCGTAATATTATCTGGATAAGCATGCCCCGTTGAAACTAATGGTACTTTGTATTTCTTTGCATACCACATCACAGCGAGCGCAATCGTTTCTGCCGTCTGTAGATGAATCACGTCCGGTTGAAAATCTTTCAATATTTTCTTAATTTCTTTTACCGGATTTACTGACCACCAAATACCATAACGATAAGCCAGTCTTGGCATCTGGATACCAAGAAAATCTCGCTTCTCAGGCACTTTATTAATCTGATCTGGATAAAAAGGGAAGCGCAGGGAAGTTAAGAAGGCTGTTCTTACCCCATTTTCCTCATCGGTTTCAACATGAAATTTCCCATTAAAACTTGGCGATAACACCAGTACCTCATGCCCAGCTTTCGCTAACCCATTTGCTAGATTGTGTGCAAAAACCGCCACACCGTTTGTCATTGGGTAATAAATATCTGAAGCAATTACAATTTTCATTTCCTCTATTATATCAAATTCAGCAAAATCCCACTTTCACTTCTGTTATAATACCCATATGAAGAAAACTAAAAAAGCTCAAAGCCAAGTCTCCGTCAATCGACGCGCAAGTTTCGATTATCACCTTGGCGATAAGCTGATTTGTGGCATGGCTCTTTCTGGCCCTGAAGTTCGTCTCATTCGCGATCACCACCTCCAACTCAAAGGTTCCTTTATTACTTTAAAAAATAATGAACTATGGCTAAACAACCTTACCCTTGGTGCCGAAACTGCCAGAAACATTAAACTTCTTGCCACTAAAAAACAGATTTTATCTCTTCAGAAATCAAAGCTTCTTGGTAATACCATTGTCCCCACTAAACTCTTTGGCGGCTCTCGCCATATCAAGCTTGAGATTGCTCTCGCCTCTGGTAAGAAAAAATACGACAAACGCCTCAGTATCAAACATCGCGATCTCGATCGAGAACGCCAAAAATATTAGGAGAATCATATGCAATACTCTCTCTATTCTTGGAATGTTAATGGCATCAGAGCCGTCCTCAAAAAAGGCGTGCTTCAAGAATTACTCCAATCTAAAAATCCCGACTTCCTCTGCCTGCAAGAAACAAAGGCCAAAAAAGATCAAGTCGAAGTTGATTTTCCCGACTATCAAGAAGTCTGGAATTCAGCAGATCGCGCTGGTTATTCTGGCACCGCAATCTTTGCCAAAAATCATCAGTCCTTGCAAAGTACTGAACTGAATTTAGAGCATTTCTTAGCTACCCAAACTGATCCAGAAATTACCAAAATTCTGGGTCAACTTCACCAAGATCAGTATGGCGCCCCCCTCAACGAGGGACGCATCACCACTGTCGAAACACCTCATTTTTATCTAGTTACTGTTTACACTCCAAACTCTAAAAACGACCTTTCAAGGCTAAACCTTCGTCATGATCTTTGGGACCCCCTCTTTCTTTACTACATTAAATACCTTGAACAGACCAAACCTGTAGTCTTTTGTGGCGATCTTAATGTTTCACACCAAGAAATTGACCTTGCAAGGCCCAAACAGAACACCAAAAACGCTGGTTTTACTCAAGAAGAACGAGAAGGTATCGAAAATTATGTTAAAAACCACCTCCTCGACACTTTCCGCACCCTTCACCCAGAGACTATTAAATATTCGTGGTGGTCACACTGGGGTCACGCACGTGAGAACAATGTGGGGTGGAGAATTGATTATTTCTTCATCTCCGAAATACTCAAAAAGCATCTTCTTAGCGCAGAAATCCATGATCAGATTCTTGGTTCTGACCACTGCCCTATCTCAATTACACTTCAATTTTAAGAAAGGATATTATGCAAAACGCAGATTATTGGCAAAAACTTCAACCCATCACCGATAACTCAATCCTTTGGAATATCCCCGAGCAAAAGACCGGCCGCATCGCCATCCTTGGTGGTAATTTACAAAATTGCATGATTGCTATTAAAAATACTGAATTTCTAAATTCGCTCCCTATTAAAACCGCCAACTTACTTCTCCCCGATGCTCTGCAGGGCAAGCTACCCACTTTTTCTTCACTTTACTTCGCTGAATCCACTGAGTCAGGCTCTTTTGCTCGCTCAAATACCCTAGAAGACTTTACTCTAAACTCTGATCTCGTATTATACTCTGGTGATTTTTCTAAAAACTCTATCACCGAAATCGCTATTACAGACACCCTTAAAAAACTTAATCCGAATCAGCTGGCCGTCCTGTCTCGTGATACGGTTGATCTTATTACTGCTGACATTCAAGGTATACTTGAACGCCAAAATCTCATCCTGATTGCCAGTCTTGCACAACTCCAAAAAGTCTTCCGCGCCGCGCTCTACCCTAAAATGATTCTTCTTTCTATGCCCATCTTTCCAGTGATTGAAATCCTCCACAAATTCACCCTCAGCTACCCCTGTACTATTCTCACTTTTCACCAGAATCAAATCATCATTGCGCGCTCCGGCATAGTTCACACAATCGCCATCGACAAGACTTCATATACTCCACTCTCACTTTGGTCTGGGACTCTTGCCTGCAAAATTTCCGCCCTAGCACTCTGGAACCCGCAAAATCTTCTTGAAGCCACAGAAACTGCCCTCTTTTGGGACCACCGACAAAAATAGTAAGTCTCTGATCGCCAAAAATCAACAGTTATGCTAAAATAAACACTAGTATTATAAGGGTTTATTATGGCGAATAAGGTAATGATTATTGGAACAGGAAACGTTGGTGCAAGCATTGGTTTTTCACTTGTTTCTCAGCGTACTGCTGTTAATGAGTTAGTTCTTGTCGACCTTAATCAAGATGACGCGGAAGGTGAGGCTATGGACCTACGCGATACGCTTGCCGTTAGTCCCACTTATCTTAAGATTTCCGCCGGCAGCTACAAAAAAGACGCTAAGGATACCGATATCGTGATTTTTACTGCAGGTGCTGCCCAGAAGAAAGGTGGGGAAACTCGCATGGAACTACTCGCGCGCAATGCTAAGATTCTCCATAATGTAATCGACCAGCTTCTTGCCGCCAACTTCCACGGAATTTTTCTCATTGTCACCAACCCTGTTGATGTTATGAGCTATCTTGCTATGCAATATTCTGGCTTTCCTAGCCACAAAGTTATCGGTTCTGGCACCGTTCTTGACTCTGCCCGCCTTCGCTACCATCTCGCTGAAAAACTTAAAGTTTCACCAAAATCAGTCCATGCCTATCAAGTTGGGGAGCATGGCGATTCCGAATTTGCCATCTGGTCTTCTGCCAATGTGGGCGGACAACCTGTTCAAAAAATATTAAAAAAGGCTGACCTTAACATAATTGAAGAAGAAACAAAAACGGCGGCTTATAAGATTATTGAGCGCAAAGGTGCTACCTATTATGGCATCGGCGCCTGTGTCACCAGTATCGTGAATTGTATTTTTAATGACGAGTGTAGAGTTCTACCAGTTTCAACCTATGATGCCTTTTCTGATACCTACTTTGGCTTCCCAGCAGTCGTCGGTAGAAAGGGAATCATCCATCGGC
>CAUSFJ010000054.1:0-4000 GCA_963531135.1 uncultured Candidatus Saccharibacteria bacterium
ATCTTAAACAACAAGAAGCTAATACAGTTCGCCCTACCACAATTTATGAAGATGAACATGTAGTGGTCTTTGATAAGCCAGCCGGTTTACTTAGTATGGCCAAGGGAGACTACTGTCTTGAGCCAACCTTAGAAGATTTTGGCTTACTTATTCATCGCCTAGATCGCGACACTAGCGGTATTGTTATTCTTGCTAAAGACACTTCCACTCAGACCCTCTTAAGAAAACAATTCCAAGATAGAAAAACCCACAAAACTTACTATGCCATTGTTGAGGGTTGCCCAAAATTAACTACTGCTGTCATCAATCTTCCCATTGCCAGAAATCTCAAACACCCAACCACCTTTATCGTAGAGGCTGGTGGCAAAGAATCTGAAACATTTTATCAAGTCTTAAAGACCAAGAAATTTACTCACTCGGATCTTCTGAACATCAAAAAAAATTTCACAAACTCCGATTTCTCTGGACATGAATTTAAAGAGGGAAAAACTTACTCATTAATCGAACTTAAACCAACTACCGGCCGCACCCATCAGTTACTTGTCCATCTAAAATATCTAGTTACGCAATTTGTCGGGGATCGCGTCTATGTTTCAGCAAAGCCAGATTCCACCGATCGACTCTACCTCCACGCCAAGGCCCTTGAAATTACCATCCCCACCAGTAATCGACAGGTTTTTGAAGCTCCACTCCCTCCAGAGTTTAATCTCTTCGATTAAAAACCATTTCTATGGCACATTTTACGTTACAATAGAATCAAGATGTTTATTGATTCACTAGAAAAAATCCCTCAAATCTCCCGCGCTTTCTCTACCACTATTTTTGCAGTTAATCCAGACATCGAGCTTAATCTTGCGCCTCAAGTGTCACTATCCCTTAACGCGGATTCAATCGACTCACAAATTGACGAAGTTAGGGAATTATTACAACTCACCAGAAATAAACAAACCAAAGAGTTCTATCTTGTCATCCGCCACGCCGAGCTCCTTTCCGAAAAATCTAGCAATGTCTTACTAAAAACCATTGAAGAACCTGGTGAATATATTCACATTCTACTTCTCACCAAAAAACCCTTTCAATTGCTCCCCACCATACGCTCAAGGGCCATGCTTTTCTATCTAAAAACCACTGGTAATCTCGTATCACCTCCAGACGTTCATCCAGAAATTTTAGACTACGCTAAAAAACTTTTAGTCGCCGACAAAGATCAACTTGTGCATCTAGCAGAAGAACTCGTAAAAAGAAAACCCAAAAAATCTGATCCAGATTCTGATAATGATAAAGCATTCATCCTGAAAATCATTGAAACCACCATTGAGCTTGCATATAAGTCCTTCTATAAAACCAACAATCAACTTTTTTTGAAAAAAATTACAGGACTAGATCTGGCATATCAAAATATCTCTAAAAATGGCAATAAAAAGCTACAACTTCTCGCAAATTTAATCTAAAATTTTCTAAATCCATCAAAATATGTTAAAATAAGACAATATGTTAGGCGCATTGCTGATTTTAAGTTTTGCCATCTTTCTCGCATTTTTCGAGCCAGTTCTTGCTATCAAAAAGTCTTCCAACAAGGAGAACACTAAATACGATGCGGAGATCAAGAAGCTCTGGACTATTGCCAAAGACAGTATGAACAGTCGCAAAACCCTTCGTGCGGAAAAAGCTCTCCTCACTATCTTAAAACTCGACGAAACCAACGCTGCAGCGTATAACCGTCTTGGCATTCTTTATGCTAAGGCGCAAAATTTTGACGAAGCCATCGAATGTTTTGAAATCGCACAATCTCTTGATAATAACCCAATGTCATTGCATAACGTAGGGTTAATCTATCTTGAGACCGGTTCCTACGAAAAAGCCTCCATGGCATTCCAACAAGCACTCAAACTCGACAGTACAGTAGCTGCTCGTTTCCTCGCTTTAGCAAAAGCCGAAGAGAAACTCGGCCACAAAAAAGCTGCCATTGAAGCTCTTGAATCGGCCTACAATCTTGATAAATCTACTACAACATTAAGGCAAATTCTTAGTATCTACGAAGAGGCGGGAGATCAAGAAAATATCGATATTACCACCGCACGCATTGAGCAGCAAATTGCCGAAGACGCATTAAAAAAAGCTGAGCTTGAAAAGACAAAAAGGAAAGAGAAAAAAGTTAAAGAGCCAGCCAGGGTTCGCCCACGTCCGCAGCCAAAAATCATCTACCCTCGTGCCAGCGCTCCGATTAACGCTATTAAAAAAGCCGCTATCTCTTCCATCCACAAAAATCACTCCACGCAAGAATCAATAAAGAACAAAACCGTGGCCGCAACGAATGATATTAATAATACCACTCTCAGGCAGAAAAAGCTCAGCACTACCACGTCAAACAATCATCATCCCAATAATCGTCCACGCGTCATCCAATAGTAATTGAGATATACTTTATAATATCCATCCGTACCTAAAATTAAAATAGAGAAAAGCTACAAATACCCCTTGTGATAATAAAAAATCTCTGTTAAAATAAACACATAAGCCGTGTTAGCTCAGTTAGTAGAGCAGCCGCCTTGTAAGCGGCAGGTCGTCGGGGCAGAGCCGACACACGGCTCCATCAGGAGAAATAAAAAAGAAGAGTTCGAAGAACTCTATTTTTATTTTTAAAATTTAAAATTTAGAACTTGTTCTATAATTTTAGGTTTTAAAAATTAAAATACGGAGCGTAGCGATTCTTTTTTATTTCGACGAATACCGATGTGTATTCATACACACGACTCTTTTGAGTGAAATAAAAATAGAACACAACGTGTTCTATTTTTATTTCGACGAATGGCCACAGTGAACGTAGTACACAAATATTTTCTTTATGCTAAAATTATATAAATAACTGGAGGTGGTCATGAGTAATACAGATACTCGTAATGAGCGGACTGAAACTATTTCAGATCTTTCGCTTAAGCTAAAGCAACAAAAACAAGCAAAAAATTCCAAAATTCGCGTTCGTTTGACGCAGAAATTCAAAAAACCAACCTATTTTACCGCACATTTCATGGCTTTTCTCGTGGTTTTTATTTCACTCGTTTTTTGTCTCGCCTATCTCAGTAATCGTGGCGAAAATACCGACCTCATCAAACTTAGTCCAAGCCAAATAGCCTTACAAAAAGAATACGAGAAAGATTTCACTTCCACGGGACACACCATAAAAAATCCTAATATCATTTTAAACCCTTACAAAACCTCACCTCTCACTGCCTTGATCATTTTTGAAACCGAAGACGAAGTTTCTCCAACCGTCACCATCCTAGGAAAAGATTCAAAGACCACCCTCTCCCATGATTTTGTTAAGGCCAAGAAGCATTACCTCCCAATCTATGGACTATATCCAGATACCACCAATAAAATTAGGATCACTTATGAGACTCCTGTCAAAACTGGAGAGCAAAAGAACGACGCTTCAATTGCTCGTACTGGTAACGTAATCGATGAACATAGCGCCGCCAAAAAACTTGAGCAATACGAATCGCAACATATCACTGAAGTAGGAAATCAATTTACTCCAGTCAACCACGAAATAAATCAAGAGCTCCAAAAAGAGAGTCAACCAAATCTAAAAAACATTGTCGAAACCATTGATCGAGAGTTTGAAATTAAAACTGAACCCCTTCCCGAAAATCTCCCAAAAGCTACGCTAGTTAGCTCTGACAAATCCAAGCTAAGCTCAGATTTTTATTTCTTTAGTCCAGCTACAAAAAATAATTATATGACCGCCTATGATATTAATGGCGACCTTAGGTGGTATCTTAAAAATACAGCGCTTTGGGAAAACACGAAATTAAATAACGGCCATCTTCTTGTTAGTACTGAACGCTTAATTAATCCACCATACTATATGACCGGTCTCTATGAGATTGATTTACTAGGTAAAATTTATGCCGAATATTCACTACCTGGCGGTTACCATCATGATTATTTTGAGCTAGAAAATGGCAATCTAATAGTAGCTTCCAATAATTTTAGTAAC
>CAUSFJ010000055.1:0-3989 GCA_963531135.1 uncultured Candidatus Saccharibacteria bacterium
GTAGAACGTAGCTTCTGATATTGTCTTGAAGGCTAGTAATGAGGCGGCTGATCTTGCTGAAAAATCAAAAAATGAAGAGGATTGCAGGCGTAAAGATTGGAAACAAACTGAAAAACGTCTCAGTGAGCGTGAGATCTCTCTTGATAATAAATTTGATCAAATTGAAAAACGTTCTGAGCGTCTTTCTCGCCAAGAAAAGGAAATTGAGGAACTCAAAAATGAGATTCATTCCATCCGTGACCGACAGCAAGAAAAACTTGAGAAAATTGCCGCTCTCTCCAAAAATGAGGCCAAAGAAAAATTGATCGCCATGACCGAAAAGGATATAAGGGAAGATCTTGCCAATCTTGTCGTCAAACAGCAGCGCGAAATTAAACGCGATATTGATGATACCGCCCAGGCTCTTTTAGTTACCGCCATGGAGCGCATGTCTTCTGAAGTAACTGCCGACCGTACGGTCACTGCTCTCAAACTTCCTGACGATGAAATGAAAGGACGTATTATTGGTAAGGAAGGTCGTAATATTCAGGCCCTCCAGCGTGCAACTGGTGTTGATATTATGGTTGATGATACCCCAGGCATGGTTGTGCTTTCGTCGTTTGACCCTATTCGCCGTCAAGTTGCTAGGTATGCTCTAGAACGTCTTATGAAAGATGGTCGTATTAATCCATCCAGTATTGAGGAAGCAGTAGCTAAAGCTGAACGTGAAATTGAAAAAGAAGTTGTTCGTGCTGGAGAAGATGCCGCTCGTGAAGTTGGTATTATCGGTATTCCACATGAGATGCTACATCTCCTTGGTGAATTAAAATTCCGTACTTCTTACGGTCAAAATGTTCTTCTTCATTCTATTGAGATGGCCCATATGGCTGGCATGATTGCCGAAGAGATCGGCGCAGACATCCGTGTTGCTAAGACCGCCACTCTTCTTCACGATGTTGGAAAAGCTGTTACTCACAAGATTGAGGGTAAGCATGCCGAAATTGGAGCCGAATTAGCTAAGAAATATGGCATGTCTGATCAGGTTGTTCATGCAATTGCTGCTCATCATAATGATATTGAGCCGACCACTCCTGAAGCCATTATTGTAAAAATCGTTGACGCCATTTCCGCTGCCCGCCCAGGCGCACGTAATATTTCTGCAGAGAATTTCGCTGAACGTATGAAGGAGCTTGAAAATATTGCCACTAGCTTCCCAGGTATTGATAAGGCCTACGCTATTTCCGCAGGTCGTGAAATCCGCGTCGTCGTTGAACCAAAACAAATCGATGATCTTACTGCTTTGAAACTCGCACGTGACATTGCGGATAAGATTGAAGCCACTATGAGTTATCCAGGCATCATCAAAGTCAACGTTATTCGAGAAACCAGGGCTGTTGAATACGCCAAATAAGAAAAAGGCACCGCAAGGTGTCTTTTTTGGCGTTTACCCCTTGGGACGTTCCGCCATTTCGTTGTTTTAGTTTAAAAAAATAACCAGCAGGCGGTTATTGATATTCAGTTAAGTGGTCGGGGCTACCAGGATCGAACTGGCGACCTCACGTCCCCCAGACGTACGCGCTACCACTGCGCTAAGCCCCGAAAAAACATAAATGTGTGGTCTGGGCGACCAGATTTGAACTGGCGACCTCGCAGTCCCGAACCGCGCGCGCTACCAACTGCGCCACGCCCAGATATTTTTATCTTATCATGATTTTTCCGCCCTGATTGCTTTTTGTAGATTATTTATCAAACTTTATAAACAACCAAACCCCAGGATGATAAAATAAGAACAGAATGAAAAAAGATTCGTCATCTAGGGTCACTCAACTATTGCCACTTTTTGCACTGCTTCTCGTCTACTTAATGCTCTGCATTCAATTCATTACCAAGCCGGTCGCAAACTCTGAGGCTTCCAATTATCTAAATTTCTTCCAACTTTCACCCACCGGTGAACCATTATCCACGCCACGTCATAAATTAATTACGCAGGAAGTTTATTTTGGACCACTCAGTCTCTGGACGACTTTTTTTGGTTCTTCTCTCACCTCAATCCGTTCTTTTTCTGTCTTTTGTGGCGCCTTTATTATCTTTATCTTTTTCTTTATTTTTCGAGATAAATTAAACACAAAAAAAATACTTTCCTTCGTCTCCATTCTTACCCTGAATCCACTTTTTATATATTTTGCCACAAGTTTTGACTCTTCTATGGAACTATTGCTCGCATTATCTATCTTCTATACTGGTCTTTTTTTACTCTATCGAGCCAAGTTAAAAGACCTGATTAGCTTTAGGCATCGTCGTCACTTAATCAACTGGCGCGCCTTTGTCTTAGATAGCCCCACCAAAACTAAATCTCAAACAATCTTTTTACTTTCAACTTCTCTACTCGCAATCGCGCTCATCATTGGCACTCTCCTTGTTGGTTTAAGACAAGATACTAGCTTTCGCAAAACTCTCACTGCGATTTATCAATCAGAAAATGCATCAATCCTCCCTATTCATCCAAATAAATCCAGCGAGCAATCGAATCAGCAAAAAACACCTCTCATTGTGGATCAATATTATTCATCCAGCCTTATTGTTGAAAATCTCCTGGTTGCTAAGGAACTAGGGAAGACTCCACTTCCATTTCATTGGAGCTTTAGTTTGAGTTCATTCGAACAACAACTTAAGAGCCCGCAAGATTTCTGGTTTCTCAGTAAAAATAATCAATCCTATTCTGATTTTCAAAAACAATTTTCAAAATATCGTGAAAGCGAATCAATTAAAATTGATCACTACTCTGCAAAACATTTTGTAACTGAAAAATAATAACACTATCAAATATGTTATAATTATTCAAGTTATGAGTAGATTATTTAAACGCACAAAAATCTTGGCCACCATCGGCCCTTCTGTCTTCTCAGAAGAAAAAATTACAGAATTAATTATGGCTGGTGCCAATGGCTGCCGCCTAAACTTCTCTCATGGAAGCTACGAAGAACGTGACGAGCAGATTCGTTGGATCCGTAACGCTGCCGCCAAAAAAGGTCGTTCCGTTGCTATTTTGCAGGATCTTCAAGGTCCAAAGATCCGTCTCGGTATTCTAAAAGACGATCGTCTTGATGTTAAAACTGGCGATGAGCTAGTTCTTGACTATGCTGTCAAAGAACACGACGGCTCTACTACTCTTCCAGTTCAGTACAACCTTGCCGAACGCATGAAAGTTGGTGAACCACTTTTCATGTATGATGGTAAAATCCGTTCACAGGTGATTGAAATTGTTAGCGACACTGCTATTCGCGTTCGTATCGAAAACGACGGCTTCATCATGAGCCGTAAAGGTCTTAACCTTCCTGATACCGACTTTGGTGGCGATGTTATTACTGAAAAAGACATGGCCGATATCGAATTTGGCGCATCTCGTGATTTTGACTTTGTTGCTATGAGCTTTATTCAGAGCGCTGATGACGTCGAAAAGCTTCGCCAAATTCTTCTTTCTCACGGTTCAACCGCACAAATCGTTGCAAAGATTGAAACCAAGAAAGCTATCGAAACTGACGAAAAGCTTGAAGCCATCGTTAAGGCAACAGATGCCATTATGGTCGCTCGTGGTGATATGGCAGTTGAGGCTGGCAACGAAGTTGTGCCTATTGTCCAGCGCAAATTAGTCAATCTCTGTCGTAAACACGGCAAGCTCTGTATCGTAGCTACCCAGATGCTCGGTTCCATGGTTGATAATCCAGAGCCATCTCGTGCTGAGGTTTCCGACGTTGCCAATGCTGTCATCCAGGGCGCTGACGTTGTCATGCTTTCAGATGAGACCGCTCAGGGTAAGTACCCAGTTGAAGCTGTCAAACAGATGAAGAAGATTATTCTTTACACTCAGAATCACGTTGGCGTCAATCCACTTGATACTGATCCAAAGGGTGACAATGAGAGCTACAACGCAGTTGCTAGTGCCGCTGTCAAATTAGCAGAAAAAATTAACGCTGACGTCATCGTCTTTGATACCGCTTCTGGTGCCATTG
>CAUSFJ010000056.1:0-3974 GCA_963531135.1 uncultured Candidatus Saccharibacteria bacterium
CTTTTCAAAAGTTCCATTAGGATGTCCAGCGTTAAAGATACGGGTTGTTCCAGGAACAAAACTCATGCCTTTACCAAGTAGGTCATATACAGATACATTTTTCAATACTGTTGTTCCAGTATTTCTAAAATGAATTTTAAAGTCTAAAGTCTCGCCAGGTACAGCATCAATAGAATTCTGGTAGTTATTAGCTAGATCTTTTGACACACTCTTGTTCATATCAAAACCAGCCTTATCAACCTTAATTCTAAAGGTAATATTACCGGAATACTCATTACAGCCTGGAAGATAACCCCATTGATCGTAACCAACAAAGGTACCACCATATTTGCCAAACAGAGCATCATCATCGATTAAGCTTCCGTTTAGTTTACCACCATTATGAATACGAGCAGATCCACGAACATACCTTAATGATACGGTTTGATTTGTTTGAATATACGCAGTATCCCATACTTCTTTCGGAGTAGCGTTATCAGCAGTAATCAACCCTTTAATCATTGCTGATTGCCCCTTAGTAATACTAGCAGAGATTTCATTCATCCTAACGCGAATAGGCTTTGCAAAAGTACGGCCAGTAGCATCATTTAAATTTGCAGCTGCGTTATTATGAAAGAATACCTGAACTTCATATTCAGCCCCCGGTTCCGCCATGACATTGTCATCAAACTTATCATTTGTTCCAGCTTTGCGAATTCTTACGAAGTTGCGCTCATCACCCATTACTGGATCATCCGTAATTGAGTTCAACGTTGCATGGTCAGCTGGTTTCTGCCATGTATATGTTGGACGTTCTGGACCCCATGTCTCAAACGCATGAGTTTCCCCTACCGGCATCACTGCTGCCGCACCCAGTGACAGTAAGCCTACCACTGGCAAGATGCGATGCGCCGTGTGGCGCAACACATCCCATGTTTTTGTGTTTGTGTTTGTTCTCATTCCTCTCCTTTATTTTTTTAGAGCTCTTAAAAGTGATTAACTAGTTTCCAAAGTTTGAAAAGTCCCATTCGGCAGAAGCATAATCTAAATCATATGAGGTATCCGGAGCCTTCTCAGTTGATTCTTTTGCCTCTTCAACAGTCATTTTTGCCTCAGCATCAGATTGCTTTTCGGAGGTGCCCGTATTTAAACTTTCATTGTTTTCAACTTGATCTAGGGTTTTATCGGTATTCTCTATACCAGACTCATCTTTTTTGGAGAATTCTTCGACAACCTCTTTTTCCTCTACGGTCTTGTTTCCAACTTCAGCCCCTGATACTTCCATTCTTGCATTTTCCTGCTCAGATCCAAGAGTTGTCTCTACTGTCTGATCTGTAACGGTATTTGCTTTCTGGGTATCAAATTCATCTGCCCCTTTCACGTCAGCAGTTTTCGCCTCGAGCACCTTTTCATTATCCTTTGGATTTTCACCTGGAGTATCCTTTGGAGTTTCACCTGGGTTCTCACCTGGATTATCCTTTGGAGTTTCGTTATCCTTTGGTTTTTCATTCTCTTTACCCTGAGGAGTAATCCTATCATGATTATGACTGCCATGAGTAGATCTATAAATATGACGAGTACCTGTAGTGATTTTATTCTCGGTAGTTACCGTTGTATTATCTTCAGGACTTGGTTTTTCATCAGGATTTGGTGTTACCTCATCAATAATAACTTTTTCTCTATCAGAAGTTGAACTAGATTTTTCAGGTGTCTTATACTCGGCGGTATATGTTGGCTCTGGTGTTTTCCTTATGGCACCATACTGCATACAACCAGGTAAACGTATAATAGTCCATGAATTCATAGCGTCCTGGATTTGATCCTCAGATGCTCCAGCTTCAATTAGATGTAATACCCTTAATACACGCTCCTTAACTTCAGGGTGTGCATCATAGTAATTTATTCCCTTTGCAGTGTCAAATTCTTCCAGATACATTGTACCGTTAATGCTAGCATCAACGTCTTCGTCATGAAAGAAATTTGGTCTTGCCGTACCGTCTGGATTTACTATTTCTTTTGCACCAATAGATGCATAATGTTGACCTTTTCTCAATAATCCAATTTTGTATGTCTTTTCACCTGCTCGCCTGATATATTCCGCTTGAATTGACTCTTTCTTGCTTTGATATTCATTTGAATCAGTTGAAAACTCATAGCCTGTCTGTGTCATATTGGCATTATTGATATTATCACCCTCACCAAAGAAGCCGAGAACATAACCTTCCTGAACTAATGGACCAATATTACCAACACGACGGTTGATTTCGCTAATAACCTCAAGCTCGAAGGCAGCTTTTGCCTCTGGATTTGCCTGCCCCGCCTCAAATACATTTCCTTCATTATCGACCCATTTTGCCAACTTATTAGTAAGAGGGTCAGCATGTGTGGATTCAATATTTTTGTTGTCTAATAAATCAGCCCCTGTATTGTCTCCACCAAATTCATGATTTATACCAGCAAATGTTTCACCATCAATGTATCTGACATCTACATTTGTATTAAGTTTTTCAGCATCATTCTCTGCATTTGAGGTAGTAGCGGTCCTGTCTAATTCACTAGTCGCTGCGCCAGAACCCAATTGACTCTCATTAATAGAGTTGATCTTGGCCTCCATCTCGTTAATCTTGGATTCCATCTTCGCCGTTGCATTAGCAGCTCCACTGTTATAACCATTATGATGTGCCACACCAATCGCACCAACCAACGCAACAACAAGGCAACCCTTAACAAAGAGCTTACCAATACCAGTCTTTTTAAAGCGATCCATGATACTACGAACTTTATTACCAGTCGTATCTACACGTTCTGGGCTATTATCGACGCCCTTATCTACATCATCTTCAATATCGTCTTTAGCCGTGTCCTTGGAGTCGTTAATTTTATTTGGTTGCCCGGCCACAGGAGCTCCATCAAGATCATCGTTGTCATCCACAATATCAATCTTAGTATCGTCTTTATTACCAGCATTATTGGCCTTATTAATACGCTCATCACGATAATACTCGTTAGCTCTATTAAGGCTGCTCAATAAACGATCGCTAAACCTATTACCACTCAAATCATCTTGACCAACAACGATAACTGGCTCTTGCCCTAACGTATTTTTAGTAGCTCCATCCAGATCAACTTCTTCAAAGTCATCATCTACATCATCAACAATGTCGATTTTGGAAGATTTTGATGGCTCCACATTATTATTAGCAGGAGCAAAATCAATTAGGTCACCGATATCCTCCCAATTATTTATTAAAGAACTATCACCATTATTCCCATTACCAAGTTTATTAGGATTATCCATCTTACATTTCCTCCTTATTATTTAGATAATCATCTCTGAATTTGATCATTACTTTTTCAGCTATCTTGCTAGCATCAATGCCAGACTCTTCAACCACAGCTTCAATCATCTCCTCTGATGCAGTACCATTTTCAAAGCTGTCATTAATCTTATTTACTAAATAATCAGGCAAGCTCATTAAGATCTCTGTCATTACAGCATCTTTAAGATCATCAGCAATTTGCTGCTTCTCTGTTTCTGAAATATTTTGTCCTTTTTCTTCAACTAGATTATTGACAAAAAGATCAATTAATTGATCCTGTGTCAAACCCGTAAGATCAGGCTCTTCAAACGACGCAGTTTGTGCTCCAGCACTAACTGCTCTCGTCTCATCTTCTACCATAGCGATAAAGACCTTTCTGTTAGTTTTTTATGTTAAAAATATGACTTTTATGTCCCCATCATATCGCTAGTGTTAAAAATAGTCAACATCTTTATTTATTTTTTTATACACTCACACAACTTCGGTTAGCTTATTCTCCGTTCAAGTTATTTTAAGAAGTTGAATAAATTTTTTATATATATGCCCATGTATAGAAATTTTCATTCTTTCAATTGAGCAATTTATTTATACAAAAAAATAGCACCCAAGGTGCTATTTTCATCAAAAATCTTAGCTTCTAGCCAAGTTTATCGTTAATCAAAGCTTCTAAGCAAT
>CAUSFJ010000057.1:0-3918 GCA_963531135.1 uncultured Candidatus Saccharibacteria bacterium
GCAAACTCACCGCTGTCGCAAAGTCCATCAAAATACGGGCGCCTCAAATCCGGTAGAAGTCCCAAAATTGGGCGACAAGAAAGAAGAACAAAAGAAAGATTTTAACGGCACCACAGCGGTTGCTGGTTCTGCGGCGGTTGGTCTTGGTATTGCTATCTTCCAGTTTAAAAATGAAATCTTTGTCATCATTCGTAAAATTTTTCTTCATAAGTAGCAAAACTTGATATAAAACCTATTGTTTGGACTACATATTACTACTACAAAAAAGGCTTCAAAATTTATCCACCTCTGTTAAATTCCATAAAAAACTCAAATTAGCAGTCTTGACATGAGAGTGCTAATAAGCTATACTCATAATAACTTAGCAATTAAAAACGATGAGTGCTAAATAAATATAAAGGAGTAATAAATGAGTAAAATTATTGGAATTGACCTTGGTACGACGAACTCTGCTTTCGCGTACATGGTCGCAGGTAAACCAGAAGTTATTACAAATGCAGAAGGTGATCGCACCACTCCATCAGTTGTTGCTGTTACGAAAAAGGGCGAACGACTTGTTGGTAAGGTTGCTCAGCGTCAACGCGTCACTAACCCAAAAAATACTATCTATGGTATTAAGCGTTTAATCGGCCGTAAATTTGAAGATAAGGAAGTCCAGAGAGATCTCGACATCATGCCATACAAGATTGTGAAAAAAGGTGATGGTGTTGCCGTAGAGATGGATGGTAAGACTTACACTCCAGAAGAAGTTTCTGCTATGATTCTCTCTAAAATTAAAGCAGACGCCGAAGCTTTCTTAGGTGAGAAGGTTACTGAAGCTATCATTACCGTTCCAGCCTACTTCGATGACTCTCAACGTCAAGCTACTAAAGATGCTGGTAAAATCGCTGGTCTTGAGGTTAAACGTATTATTAATGAACCTACAGCCGCAGCCTTAGCTTATGGTCTCGAAAAGAAGAGCGAAGAGAAAATTGTAGTCTTCGACCTTGGTGGTGGTACCTTCGATGTTTCCATTCTTGAGCTCGGTGACGGTGTCTTTGAGGTAAAGTCCACAAATGGTGATACCCATCTTGGTGGTGAAGATTTCGATAACGTTATCGTTAACTTCCTCTGTGATCAGTTCAAAGACGAATCTGGTATCGATATCAAAAATGATGCCGCAGCTATGCAGCGCGTTAAGGACGAAGCTGAAAAAGCTAAGAAGGAACTCTCGTCAGCCAAAGAAACTGAAATCAACCTTCCATTCCTTTCCGCTGACTCGGATGGTCCAAAACACTTTGAATACACTCTAACTCGCTCCAAGATGGAAGAGCTCGTTGCTCCACTTCTTGATCGTCTTGCAGGTCCAGTCGAAAAGGCCCTTAAAGATGCCAAGCTCAAGACTTCCGATATTAACGAAGTCGTTATGGTTGGTGGTATGACCCGTATGCCAGCCGTTATTGAAAAGGTCAAAGCTCTCTTTGGCAAGGAACCAATGCAGGGTGTCAACCCAGATGAGGTAGTTGCAGTTGGTGCTGCCATTCAAGGCGGTGTACTTCAAGGTGATGTCAAAGATGTTCTTCTTCTCGATGTTACCCCACTTTCTCTCGGTATCGAGACTATGGGTGGTGTTTCTACCAAGCTAATTGAGCGCAACACTACTATCCCAACTTCAAAGTCTGAAACTTTCTCTACTGCTGCTGATAACCAGCCACAGGTTGAAATCCATGTTTTGCAAGGTGAGCGCGAAATGGCCGCTGATAATAAATCTCTTGGTCGTTTCATCCTCGATGGTATCGCTCCAGCCCCACGTGGTGTTCCACAGATTGAAGTTACCTTCAATATTGATGCAAACGGTATTTTAAACGTTACAGCTCGTGACAAGGGAACTGGTAAGGAGCAAAGTATTACTATCCAGAACTCCGGCAACATGTCTAAAGAAGATATTGAAAAGGCTCAAAAAGATGCTGAACTTCATGCAGATGAAGACAAAAAGAAACGTGAAGCTATCGACGCTAGAAATAAATTAGAACAGGCTATTTATCACAATGAAAAAATGCCAGATGAGTTCAAAGACAAGATTTCTGACGAAGATAAGGAGACTATTAAGAAAGCTATCGAAGAAGCCAAAGAAGTATTAAAAGATACAGCCGCTGATGCTGCTAAATATGAAGAAGCTGAAAAGGAACTCTCCAATAAGATCATGCCTATTGGTGCCAAGCTCTATCAATCCGCTTCAACCGATTCATCTGCTAATGACGGTAATTCATCTAAAGGCACTTCCGATGGTGAACCTGTAGAAGGCGAAGTTGTTGATAAATAGAATTACTCAATTTCTCTAGGATATATTATTCATCCAGTGAATAATTCAAAAATACTCCGCAAGGAGTATTTTTGAAATGTCATGAACATTATCTAATAAAACTATACTTATTACCTCTAATATGATATATTTAATCGGATTAAAAGGAATATATTTTTCATGAAATCACCAATCAAAAAGTTTTTTAATTTTTCATTCTCTCAAAAACTAAACTGGCTTCTAAAAATCGGCATTAGCCTTTCAGGTCTTATTTTTACTTTTTTACACTTTATTGATCCTGCCACCTGGCATAAACTTCCCAGTTATCTAGTCACTATCATTCTTCCGTTTGTCCCTGAACTTCTTGTAAAACTAAACTTCAAAGCCACCACTAGGCTACAAATCGCTTTTAATTTCTTCTTGATTATCGCAATGGTCTTAGGTATCGATCTTGATTGGTATAAGTCAATTATTATTATGGGATATCCAAGCTACGATAAAATCGTCCATAGTCTAAGCGGCGTTTTTACTGCGTTTTGTGGTAAAGAGATTCTCGATCACTTCTATGATGGTAAAGAGGCAACCGATCACACAGGTAAGATCACTGAGAAAAAAGTTGGCTCCTCTGGTCAATCCACTATCAAACGCAAAATCTACCATTCAGGCTTCGCCTTCCTCTTTATCATCTGTTTTGTCGTCTTCATTGCTGCTATGTGGGAATGTTTTGAATTTACCTATGACCAACTTTGTGGTGGACATATGCAAGAGCTCAATGCTCCTGGGGTTGGTGATACCATGGGTGATATTATCTCTGCTTCTATTGCTGGTCTCCTCACGGCGATCTTCATCAGAAAGAAATAAAAATTTATGTCAAAAAAGCAATCCGCCACAGACTCTCAAGTTTCATCTGTAGAAACATCTATTCTAATTTCATTACTTCAGCAAGTTCTTGCAAAAAATATTACAGGTGACGTAGTTGAACTTGGCTGCTATAAGGGTGATACCTCAGTTCTTTTTCAGCAAGAATTACAAAAAACGGATAAAACCCTCTGGTTATACGACTCTTTCGCTGGACTTCCCGAAAAAACTAGGGAAGACAGCTCGGCAGCTGGCGATCAATTTAAATCCGGTGAACTCTTTGTCACAAAACGCGAAGTCATTGAAAAATTCAAACGACACAACCTTCCTCTTCCAAAAATCAAAAAGGCCTTCTTTGAAGGCTTAGACCCCATCAGTGATCTCCCGAATAAAATCTGCTTTGCCTTTCTCGACGGTGACCTCTATACTTCAATTAAAACTAGCCTCACGCTAGTTCAAGACAAGATGCAGCCCGGAAGCATTGTTATTATTCATGACTACAATAATCCAGAACTTCCTGGTTCTGCTCGTGCCGTCGACGAATGGCTAAAAAATCACCGTCATCAAGTTAAGCAGTTTAAAACACAAGAAACTCTCGCCATTATTTATTTGTAGTTTAAAATTTAGCTATGACGTTCCGCAAGTTCGTCGCTAGTATTCTATGGGGATAAAAAAACGACCACCAAGTGGTCTATTTTAGATATGGTCGGGGCGACAAGACTCGAACTTGCGACCTCAGCGTCCCAAACGCCGCGCGCTACCAACTGTGCCACGCCCCG
>CAUSFJ010000058.1:0-3895 GCA_963531135.1 uncultured Candidatus Saccharibacteria bacterium
ATTGAGAGAGGAAGCAATAGATGAGAGATCGCCGGTTAGAACATAATCTCCTGCTTTAAAATCATCTTGAAAAGCATAGGCGCAAAGAAGGACAGAGATGATCATTAGGCTGACGAGAAAACTACCAAACCTTGCGCGATGCTTCATAGATTATTTTTCCTTCTTTTCAATTTCTAGCGTGAGTTTATCATCTTTAAGATCGACAACGGCAATCTCACCTTTTTTAATCTTCTCAGAGATGATGGCGTCGGAGATGATAGATTCAAGATGATCCTCAATGGCACGGCGAAGTGGACGGGCGCCATTCTTTGGGTCGAAGCCTTTTTCAATGAGAAATTCAGAAGCTTTCTTGGTGAGTTTTAGACCAAATGATTTAGCGGCAAGACGCTTCTTGAGGTCTGAGATCATATTGTCAAAAATTTGCTCAACTTGCTTCTTAGTCAAAGCGTGGAAGACCTCAATGGCATCAAGGCGGTTAATCAACTCAGGGCGCATAGATTTCTTGAGCGCCTTCATGGCAGCATTCTTACTGGCCTCATATTCTTCTTCGATAAATTTATCGCTCTTTTTGTCTTTATTACCAAAACCAAACTCAGCATCATCATACATTTCGTCGGCACCGAGGTTTGAGGTAAGAATAATAATAGTATTGTTGAACTTAATATGGTTACCTTGTCCGTCGGTTAGAACGCCATCTTCTAAGACCTGGAGTAACATATTGAAGACTTCAGGATGAGCCTTCTCGATCTCATCAAAGAGAACGACGGAATATGGATGACGACGAACGGCTTCGGTGAGTTTACCACCGTCGTCATAACCGACATAGCCAGCTGGGGCGCCAACAAGACGAGAAACATTATGTTTTTCACCAAATTCAGACATGTCAATCTTAATTAATGAATTATCACCACCAAAGACCTCGCGTGCAATAACACGAGCGAGCTCAGTCTTACCGACACCAGTTGGCCCCATAAATAAGAAGGAACCGATTGGACGTTTTGGATCACTGATGCCAGAGCGTCCTCGACGAATAGCTTTGGCGACAGCCCTAATAGCCTCTTCTTGACCGATAACAGCTTTATCTAGGTGTTTTTCGAGATCGGTGAGCATTTTCATCTCAGAACCGTGAACTTTAGAGACAGGAATGCCGGTTTTTAAGCTAATGGCAGTAGCGAGGTTTTCCTCGGTGAGAACGGGAGATACCTGATCATTAACGCCAGCTTTTTCAAGTTTTTCAATCTCTTCATCAATTTTGGCTACACGAGTCTTATAGAGTGCTGCTTTTTCAAAATCCTCAGCCTCGGCGGTCTCTTCAATCTTCTTCTGAAGGTCTTCACGCTCAATCTTAAGTTTCTTGTATTCACCACCGCCTTTTTTATCAGCAGCGACCTTAGCAATGGCACTAGCCTCATCAATCACATCGATAACCTTATCTGGCATAAAGCGATCATTGATGTAGCGCTTGGACATATTAATCGCAGTGTCTAAGATTTCATCAGGGATAACTACACCATGATGTTTTTCATAATGAGATTTGACGCCTTTTAAGATACGCAGAACAACAGTATCAGTAGGTTCCTCGACAATGACAGTTTGAAAACGGCGAGAGAGTGCCTTATCTTTTTCGATGGTTTTACGATACTCATCCATAGTAGAGGCACCGATTAGGCGAATATGACCACGTGCTAGGGCAGGTTTTAGAATATTGGCAGCATCAAGACTACCTTCACCAGAACCGGCTCCTGAGAGGAGATGAATCTCATCAATAAAGAGAATAAGGTCTTTATTACCGGAAGCTTCATCAATAATACCCTTAATGCGCTCCTCAAACTCACCGCGGAACTTAGTACCAGCCACAACAGAACTGAGGTCGACCTGATAGATACGTTTACCAATTAGGCTACCAGGAACTTCATTTTTAACAATGCGAGTGGCGAGACCCTCGACGATGGCAGTCTTACCAACACCGGCTTCGCCGATGAGAACAGGATTTGATTTGGTGCGACGACAAAGAATGGTAACGGTGCGTTCAATTTCCTGATCACGTCCAATGACGGTATCAAGTTTTCCCTGTTTGGCCATTTCAGTGAGGTCTTGACCATACTTGGTCAACCATTTTAATGGAGCCTTACGAGTGAAGCCAGCTTTTTTCTGGTCAACCTTAGCATCTTCGGCCTGTTTTTCGGTGTATTCCTCGATGGCATTAGTAAGACTATTTAAATCTACTTTAAGGCCTTGAAGAATGAGACTGGCACGAGAGTTTGGTTGACGTAAGAGAGCGTAGAGAATATGCTCGGTACCAATGATCTTGATCCCCTGTTCTTTAGTGAAATTGGCGGCCATACGGAGAGTGAGAACCGCAGCTTCAGAAAGAGACATCATAGCCATCTGGGAACCTGGAACTTCGACAGCAGTATGGTTAATTGTTTTTTCGACTGACTCGAGATTAATATCCTCGTCCGCAAGGAAGCGGGCACCAGTACTGGTATCCTGAGAAAGGATACCAAGGAGAAGGTGTTCTGTACTCATGTAGCCGTTATTATAACGCTTGGCATAATAATCAGATTTCTGGAGTGCAAAACGGGCATTCTCGGTCAAATTATTCATAATTTCTGTAAAATCATCTTGCATAGTTCTATTGTAAAGCAAAAGCTAGCACTGTCAAGTCAAGAGTGCTAATTTATGGCCTCTAAACCTGGAAGCGGGAGGCCAAGTAGGAATTCCAGACTAGCGCCACCACCGGTAGAAATTAAGCTATATTCGAGAGGACTAGAAACGTGATCAAATGAAGAGCCAGACTGTTCTTCAAGAAGCTTCTCAACATAACCAGAAGTATCGCCACCTAAGATAATCGTCTGATTGTGCTCTGGATTTTTCTGACCAATAGCCTCGGCGATGGCCTTTGAAGACAAATCAAAGCCTGGCTCCTCGGTCTTGCCAGCAGTGCCATTCCAGATAATGGTGTGACTGTATTTAATCGTGGGGAGGATCTTAGCTAGTGATAGATCACCAATATCCAGTTTATTTCCCTCTTGATCCTGACGAAAATCTTCAGCAACGTAGATTTTAGGATCCGAAGAGACGTAGCCATCGGCGGCAATTTTACCAACGACAAGGATATGATCAGCGATTGGCAGAAAACGATCAATGAGCGGTTGTTTATCACTAATTTTGGCTCCACCAATGATCACCGTGACTTGTGGTTTTGGGTGCTCGAGAACTTGACTTAAATTAGTAACTTCTTTTTCAATTAAAAACCCTGCAACAGTAGGAAGAAGTTGAGGAATTTGCGCCGTAGAGGCATGTGCGCGATGAATAACCGCAAAACCATCCTGGACATAGAGATCGGCGGAGGTGGAATGGACAATTTCCCTGGCAAAATCTAGACTATTCTCTTCTTCTGCCGCGGAGAAGCGAAGGTTTTCGAGAAGAACCACAGAGCCTTGTGGGAGAGAATCTATCTGATTTTTTACATCGTTACCCGTGAAGTGTGGGATAAAAGTAACTGGGTGACCTAGAAGGAGAGATAATTCGTGAGCGACAGGAGCTAAGGAAAGCGAGGAGTCTGCCTGACCTTTTGGGCGACCAAGATGAGAGATGAGAATAATATGATTCGCTTGTCCGTCTATTAGATACTGAATGGTAGGGAGGGCGGCTCGTAAGCGAAAATCACTAGTGACCTGACCATTTTTGATCGGTACATTAAAATCAGTGCGTACGAGAATGTTTTTGTTTTTCGGATCAATATCACGGATAGTAGTTTTATCAAACATAGTATCTATAGTATATATCTTTATGTTTATTTTTTCCTTAATTAGCTAACGATTAAATTAGTAAAACATAAAAAAATAATACCCAGTTGCGGGTATTATTTTATGAAAACTAATTTCTTGCA
>CAUSFJ010000059.1:0-3735 GCA_963531135.1 uncultured Candidatus Saccharibacteria bacterium
GTTCTATTCTTGAGAGTAATGAATGGAAAAAAGAACGCAATCCACTGGCTTTCGCCGTTGGTAAGGATATTTCTGGTAATCCAGTTATTGCTAATCTTGCCAAAATGCCTCACCTCCTCATCGCTGGTACTACCGGTTCTGGTAAGTCCGTCATGACTAATACCCTAATTTCGTCACTCCTCTATCGTAACGCGCCTAGCGACATGAAATTAATCATTGTCGACCCTAAGCAGGTGGAAATGGTGCAATATAATGACATCCCCCACCTCTTAACGCCAATTATCAATTCCACTGAAAAATCCCTTTCAGCCATGAAGTGGGCCGTTAATGAAATGGAACGTCGCTATACTTTGATGGCTGAAGAAAAAGTCAAGAAAATTGAAGATTATAATGAGAAGTTGCAAAAGAAGACTGCCACGGTTGCCGATCAGGATAATAACGAGCAGCAGCATGATGGCGGCAAGATGCCATATATCGTTGTAGTAATCGATGAGATGGCGGACCTCATGATGCAGGCAGGGAAAGATCTTGAGCAACTAATCGTTCGTATCGCACAAAAAGGTCGTGCTTCCGGTATTCATCTCGTTCTTGCTACTCAGCGTCCTGAAGTTAAGGTCATTACTGGTCTAATTAAGGCCAACGTCCCGGGTCGTATTGCCTTCGCCGTCAATAATAATACCGACTCTCGTATTATGCTTGATATGGGTGGTGCTGAGAAGTTGCTAGGAAAAGGTGATATGCTGATGCTTACTACCGAAATGATGGGTAAACCTCGTCGTATTCAGGGTGCCTATGCCTCTGATAGTGATGTTGAAAAACTGACAAACTTCCTTCGCGAGCAGCGTGCTCCTGAATATAATAATGAAGTCATTTCTCAAGCCGTTCAGATCAAAGGAATCGGCCCAACTGATGGTGGCGGCTTTGGCGACCTCGGTCGTAAATATGATCCAAATGATCCTGTCGTTCGTAAGGCTATTGAAATTACTCTCACCAAAGGTAAATTCTCTACTGCCATGCTGCAAACCTATCTTGGTAAGGGTCATGGCTTCGTCTCTGGTCTAGCGATTTGGCTTGAAGAAATTGGTGTGATTGGCCCTGCCAATGGCAATAAGCCTCGCGAGGTAATGATTAAGAGTCTTGAAGATTTTGATCAGCTAGCCAACGTATAGGTAGATTATAACGATAGATCTTGGTGGTTCAAAAAACAGCACACCAGATCTATCAACTTCGTCAAAACACCATAAAAAATATAGCTTCTTAGAAGCTATATTTTTCTATATCTTTAAAGATGTTCAAAGTCGTTTACGCCGTTACCCGTCCTACAGCTGTAATTATTCTGTCCATCTGGCCTCTCTACATCATGATAGATTCTACGAATTTCAGCAGAATAATCGGAACATTTCATAGCCATGTGGCCTCCGAAGGCAAACTTCCATTCTCCATTTGGTAGTTCTCGGTAGTATTCCTCAACCCCACCGCCTCCGGCAATTACCAAGTTTTCATTACCAAGATTATCTTTTTCTTTGTTTAATCCACCGACCTGTAATGAAGCAAAAGCATAGGTCCCTGCTTTATTGGTGAAAATCTGTCCGTGTCTAATTAACTTGTCTTTACCCATCGTATCAAGCAATTGTTGGTATTTTACATCATATGCTACTGACTTATTATTAGTCACAACCGTCTTCTCTTCAGTCGTCTTATTTTCTTTTGCTACAGTTTGATCAGTTTTAGTAGTTTCCTCTAGTTTTATTATCGTTTCCTGAGCCTTCTTAGTCTCTTCCTTTGAGACCGAAAGATCATGATATAACTGTTGGCGCTGGGTTTGATTTGTAATAATCGTATAAGCAAGTGCACCAACTGCAGCGACTGTAGTTAAAGCAAAAAGTGGAGTTAGTGACATTTTCTTCTTTTCTACAGCTACTTGCTGGACTGCAGGCGTCTCGAAAGTTGACATAGGATGCACGCTGGGGCTAGCCACTTCTTGCTCTGGTTCATCCGCAGATTTCTCTGTGGCCTTGAAAGTATCTTCTTGTTTGACTACTGGCTCCTCAGTCACGTCACCCATCTCCGTAGTATTTTCTGGCGATGCGTCGACCCAGGCATTAGATTCATTGGCTACTGTCATGTTCTCGGATGATCCCGTATCCATCTGACTAGTATCAAGAGAGGACTCACTATTATTTATGGTATTATCTTGACTTAGATTATTTTTGCTATCCATGCGTTCTCCTTTTTCTTGATTGTAGCATAAGTTTTATAAAAAGCGTAAACAGTATATTCGATATCCCTTACTAGTTGAAAAAATCGCCTCGCTCTGGTATAATTAAACCATTATTAGCTCAGCAAGCGACAAGAGGTGTGCTTGCTTTAACCAAAGGAGTGCAAAGTGAAACAGTATGAACTTACTGTGTTGATTCATCCTGATTTGGAAATGAATCTAACACCAGCCCTAGACAAGATTAATAAATTAATCGAGTCACAAAACGGTAAAATCGTTAAGGAAACCAACGAAGGTAAGAAGCGCCTTGCTTATTCTATCAACAAGCAAGATTATGCAGTTTACTACTTCTACGAACTTGAGCTTCCAGCTCAGGCTCCAGCTAAGATTTCTTCCACCCTTAACATTACCGACGAAGTCTTACGTTATCTCTTAGTCACTGTCGATGAACGCAAAGCTAAATTTGAAGCTAAGCGTAAAGCTCGTGCAGAGAAGACTAAAGATACCGAAGAGTCAGCAGAATAAATAAAACGAGGAGGTTTTTATGGCGCGGGGATTTAGTAAGGCAATCATTACAGGTAACGTAGTACGCGATCCTGAGCTTAGAGCCACATCTGGTGGCACTCAGGTCTGCTCTTTCTCTGTAGCAGTAAATTACAATTATGTTCAGAACGGCGAGAAAAAGGAACAAGTTTCCTACATCAACTGTTCTGCTTGGGGCAAAGCTGGTGAGATTATCGCTCAATACGCTAAGAAAGGAACCGGTATTCTTGTTTCCGGACGTCTTTCTCAGCGTGCCTTTGAAGATAAGACTGGCGCAAAGCGCTCTGCTACCGAAGTTGTTGTCGAAGATTTCAACTTCTTGGGCGGCGCAAGCGAAGGTTCTTCTGCTAGAAGCTACGCTCCCACAAGTAATGATGAATCTGCCGATATCATTCCTGATGATATTCCAGATGAGCCTATCGACCTCAGTGAGGTTCCATTCTAAAAATTAATTAAGAGAGAGTTTTGAGAGAAATGAAAAGAATTAAAAATGATCCAAATCTTTACTTCGACTATCGTGATGTAAAGACTATGCAGCGTTATATTGACGTTTACGGTCGTATTGAGCCAATTTCAAAGACTGGTTTATCCGCTAAGCAGCAAAGACAATTAGCTGTTGCCATCAAGCGTGCTCGTCACCTTGCATTGCTTCCATTTGTATCTGCCAACTAAAAGGAGAAAACTATGTACGGTCCAACCGATCTTAAGAAAAACGTACTTATCACCTTGGACGGCCAGCCATACAAGGTTATTGAGTATTCACAAAAAGTTATGGGACGCGGCGGTTCTATTGTTAACGTTCGTGTTAAGAACTTAATCACCGGTGCTCTCATTCCAAAGACCTTCAAAGGTCAGGAAAAAATTGAGCCAGCAGAAGTTACTACTAAAAAGGTTCAATATCTTTATAAGGACGATGATAAGTTCTACTTCATGGATCCAACCACCTTCGAACAATATGAATTATCGAATGATTT
>CAUSFJ010000060.1:0-3680 GCA_963531135.1 uncultured Candidatus Saccharibacteria bacterium
GACCCACATTACCATTAATCCAAACTGTGAAAATACATAGGTTTCAAAGATCGAATTAAATGCCACCTGCGTAAATGACAGTACTAAGATTATGGTTGCTAGTAAACTTGTTTTTTTACTAGCCCCAAGTTTTTGCATTAATCGATAAAATAAAGTTGCACTTAACGCTCCAATTACGGCTTCGAAAATGACTGCTGCCACAATTACCCCAGTAGCACGTCCGAGTATTCGCACGAATGGCTGCGTTAAAATCACAAATAAAGGATGCACTGAAGTTCGATAATGCAACCCTTCCTGCATGGTCATATCTTGTAATACTCGTGGTGTGTCGCCTCCGTAAAACACATCGGTTTCTGTGCCGTTGGTAATTAGGTTTACAAAAGACAGTAAGAAGAGATTGAGAGTAAAGACTACTGTAAATATTTTTAAAAACTCCTTAGTTTTATCACCGTGGCTTGTTAGAAAATCTTTTATCTTCATCTTTAACTCTTTCATCTTATTTTTCCTTACTCCACCTCGTTATTTTTTAGAAGTCTTCCTTCATCTTCTTAATAAACGCCTTCCAGCTATGCCTCTCCTCAAGTAATTTCTGCGCTGCCTCCACATACTCTTCGTATTTTTTCGGGTTCTTTCTAAAATCTTTCAGCTTCTTTACATAGCCATCAACATCTCTAATTTCTTTGACTAGGGAACCAGTCTTTCCATCCTGAATAAATTCATGTACGCCACCGTCGTTACTGGCCAGAATTGGTAACCCTGCCGCAGTCGCCTCAAGTAGAATATTCGGTACACCATCACCCACGCTTGTGTAAAGTAAAATATCATAATTCTCAGTTGGCAAGCTTGAAAATCCATCAAATGCTCCTCGATAATTAATTACCGGGACTCCATTAAAGAAGTTTTTATCTACATCATCCGAAAATGCCCCAAATACGTCAATCTGAAACTCCTTTGGGTCCAACTTATTTGCGATTAGCTTGATCATATCTGGCATTTTTTCTCTTGTCACTCGACTCGCCCAAAGTACCTTCACTTTTTTGTTAGCTTCAGCATGATGAACTGGTTTTACTTCATCCATGATTGGCTGATATTGGACTTTGAATAGCTTCTCGTCCAGTGCGTTCTTCTCGACCGATTCTTCAACAAAAGTTTGATTGTCTGTGAAAATTTTCTTTACCACTGGATAGATATCAAAAATGAATGGATCATCAAAAGAGAAGCGACAAGTAAAGTTACTCTCTGGAATGAAACATGAGGCAAACACTGAGACGGTCAATTCATAATGATTTTTGATGAGTTCCTGGTGCTTATATGCCCAGGCGTACGCATATTCTGAGTTAATAATGTGTAGTTTCTTGCATTTAAGTTGCGTAATTACTCTTGATAATAGCTCATCTTTTTCATAAGGTGGGAGACCCTCCACCAATTTGCCAAACTCAATCAAATCAGTATTTTTTGGTAACATTTTTGCCCAGACATTTTTATTCGGCAAAGTTGTAATCACTGTAAACTTAGAACCCGGATGAATCTCCTCTATGGCTTTCATCATATTTAACATTACCTTATCCGCACCCCCTCGTACCACCCAAGGTACCATGAAAATATAATCAGGCGTATGTGTAACCGACTGCGCAATCTTCAAATAAGTTTCTCCAATCATTGACAAATCACTTGGATCATAAATCTGGGTGCGTTTCAGAATAAATGGGTATGGATAAAGTTGAGTTTCAAGTGGATTAATTCTTGCCCATTCTCTCACTACAAATTCCGGAATTCTTCCAAGCTTATTTTTTTGATTAAATTTATTTAAAACCTTTAGGGTTAATTTTGCTGGTGGCGTAATAAAGTAGTTTAAGAAATTATTGTCTCGAATTTTTTTATATAATTTATAGCCTTTTCTCTTTAAAGAGACTTCAACTGGTACGTCAGCATGTGAATCTGCACGAAATTCACGTACTTTTGCAAAATCAAAAAACTCCATATACGGAATAATTTGATTCATATTATTACTGGAAGAAAGTCTTGAGTTACTTGATCTACGGTAAAATAGAATTGTTTCTTTCGCAATTATATGCTTAATTCCAGCATTTGTTGTTTCGACATTAAAGACATAATCCTCATGAGAATAGCCTCCAGTCAGGTGCTGATAAGGGAACTTTAAAAGAGTAGAAGTCTTTGCCATTAGGATTGCGCACCAACGGTTTTCTCCTAGCAGTACAATTGTATCTTTCTCACGCGGCAAGGTTTCTGTTTGAATAGTCAAGACATTGTTTACTTCAGTACCGAAGGTTAAAATTCCTTCCGGATGTACGATTACTTCTTCAGTTGAGCCAATTAATGCTCCGTAGGCCACGACCAGCCAGTTATCTGAAATTAGATCGTCGCCATCTAGGAAGGTCAAATATTCACCACTAGCTTTCTGTGCTAGGAAATTACGAGATGGTCCAGGATCGCCAAAGTTGTTTTCATAAATTACTACATTTGGCATCTTTGCGTATCGCTTAAAATAATCCTTGGTGATCTGGTCGCCATTATCGATATGAATCAAGATTTCATAACTAATCTTTTTTTCTTCAAGCCTCTTGGTTGCCTCAAGAATACTTCTCATCGTTTTATGCGCCACTAACCCTTCGTTGTGCGCAGTGACTGCCACCGTTAAATCGTACCTCTTCATATTAGCTTGTATTATAGCATAGTGTATCTAATGTTATAATTAAGCCATGAGAAAAGACGCTAAAAAGTCATCCTCGAGTGCAAAAGTTGTGATTATTCGTAATACCTTTCCTCAATTTTACGGAGGCGGAGAAACCTATCAACTAACTCTTTCTAGTCTTCTGTCAGCCCATTCTTATCACCCGATTATCTTTAGTTCTTCGGAAAAACTTTTAAAGAGTAGTAAGCAGTCCAAGATTTCATGTCAGCGAGCCCCCTTCCTTAAATTCCAAAACTGGAGTGGTCTAAAAAATTTTCTACTCCCATTCTATTTTCTTTGGCAACTTTATCTTTATTTTTGGTATCGTCACCAGTTTAAAAAACTAAAACCCATAACTGTTATCATTGAGTCTCGCGATGATTTTCTCGCTGCCACACTCGCAGCCAAAAAACTAGGCATCCAAACTCTCTGGATTGATCACATGGATTTTCGCAGTTGGGTTCTTCAAAATGTTGAACAGAAGTATAAGAATCTTATCGGTAAGCAAATTTTAAAAGCCGCAAGAATAGTAGATCGTATTATCTTCATTTCGGATTATGAACGTCAGTTTTTTGAAAAGCTCATTAAAAAAACATCGCTGCCACCTTTTCAAAATCTAATCACTATCAAAAATGGCGCCATCGATACTTTTTCTGAATACCAAGCTATTCCGATTACTCCAAAATCCCTCATTTATCTGGGTCGCCTTGAAGATTACAAGGGAATTAAGGAGTTAATTGCTGCCTTTCAGGAAATTTCATCAAACCATCAAGAAGCTACTTTGCATATTTATGGTGCCGGTCCTCTTGCTGATTATTGTAAACAGCATCAAACCTCGCAGATTATTTATCATGGGTTCTCCGATCAGCCCCTAGCTAAGGTCGCCTCTGCTGAAATTTTTGTTTTGCCATCATATATTGAGGGGCTCAGTCTCGCCCTTATTGATGCTGCTATGTTGCAAAAAGCAATCATCACAACTAATGTCGAT
>CAUSFJ010000061.1:0-3562 GCA_963531135.1 uncultured Candidatus Saccharibacteria bacterium
CGCCGCCGTCTCCAGCATTCCTGCCATCCTTACTACTTACGTTCTTATGCCTCTCGGTGCTATGATCTCACTTAACCTCGGCTTCATTATTATGTTTGCTGGTTTTGCCTACTCCTCAACTCTGGTTTATGAAGGCTTTAACCAAGATATTGACTATCAAAACGATCAGCGTATCTTCGCAAACACCATCGTCATCATTGTTATCTATGCTTTAGCCATCATCCTCTTCACTTCCTTCCTCAAACAAAGCCTTGGAGATAGTGAGCTTCCAACTCAAATCTTAAACAACCTAATGAACAACTAATTTGGTAAATATACATAATGGACAACAATCTCGACCCAAAACCAACAACTTCAAAACTCACCGGCAGCCGTGCAGGTCGTATTAAAGTACGTCTTCTCAAGACCTACTATGGCAACATCTTAAAAGATATGCGCATTATCTGCATCACCGGCACCACCGGTAAAAGCGTCGTTGCCCATTATGTTTACCATATCCTCAAAGAAGCTAATGAAAAGGTGGCCATTCTTGCCTCTGAAGACGAGATTAAGGTAGGCACTCTCTATAAATTCTTTAGCGACGCCTGGAAAGCTGGCGCTGATTACTGCATCATCACCACCCCTGCCCACTCCCTCAAAAAAGACGTTTTCTATCAACTTCCAGTCTATCTAGCCGCTCTCACCGACTATGTCCCATCCAAACTTTCCGATCTCACTCCTGAAGAATACGCCGCAGCCGAAAATACTCTCTTCAGCCTCGGTCCCGAATACGTCGTACTCAATCGTGATGACAATAACTTCCTTGAATTCTCAAAATTTAAAGGCAAACAAGGTACCGCCACCTATGGCTCCGATCACTACAGTGACACCAAAATTGAACGCCGCACTCTTTACCGCAAGGGAAGCGAAGCAACTCTAAACATTGAAGGCCATCGCTTCAGTGTCGCCAGTTTTCTCACTGGGGAACCAAACATTTCCTACATGGCTGCTGCTGCCACTATTGCTCATCTTATGCATCTTTCAGAAGATCAAATTATTAATGGCATTAGCAACTTCGACCCTGACCACATCACAGGATAGCCCCCTATATCCTACTTATTCACGAAATTTTCCAGACGAACTATTTACAAAAAAATACAACCCCCCGGTTGTATTTTTTTAAACGCCTTTATTTCTTGATCATTTTCTTTAAGACTTTTCGGACCACTTTTAAGTCTTCAAAAGGCACCGCCCCCTCAGCCCTTAACATCGTTTTTTCATGACCCTTGCCTAACACCAGCACAATATCATCTTTTTTTGCTAAACTGATTGCTTTTTCGATTGCCTCTTCACGGTCCAGAATAACAAATAGGTCCTTTTCACGTGTTTTACCAACTTTTTCAGCACCTCTCGCAAATTCTTCCGCAATTAACGTCCTGTCTTCATCTCTAGAGTCATCCTCCGTAATAATTACAATATCTGAATTCTTTGCGCCAATTTCACCCCTCTCTGCGCGTGTAGACTCATCACGACGTCCCGCCCCTCCAAATAGAGAAATAATCCGTCTCTTTTTTCCAGGCACTACCGATTCGAAAACTTTAATAAATGCATCAGGTGTATGCGCATAATCAACAATCACTTCAAAATCCTGCCCCTCATTTACGCGATTCATTCGGCCCTCCACGCTAACAAGTGCCAAAATTCCGTCCTCGATCTGCTTTCTAGTTAAACCCAATTTCAGCCCCACCGCCGTTGCGGCCAGGGAATTATATACAGTAAACTTCCCAGGGATATGTGTCCGGATTTTCAATTTCTCACCTGCCTCTCCCACTTCGTATTTCACACCCTCCGCAGCCAGCTCTATTTTTTCAGCCTTTAAAATACCACCGTTTATACCATATGTGATATATTTATCAACATCACTTGCAAAATCTGACCAACTTTCATCATCTTCATTAATCACCCCATACTTCGCTACTTTAAATAACTTTCTCTTCGCGTCTCTGTAATTTTTAAATGTCTTGTGGTAGTCGAGATGTTCATGTGTCACATTGGTCATCACAGCGATTTCGATAGGCACACCATATATGCGATTCTGTGCCAATGCGTGTGAAGTAATTTCAAGCACTAAAAATTCTGCTCCACTCTCCGCTATTCTTTGCATTCGCTGATTCAAAGTCTCAGTATCAACAGTAGTCATATGTTCGATCTGCTCTTCCAGCTTATCTACCCCCCAAGCCACCGTCGTCATCAAGCCCGTTTTATGTCCAGCCTCATTTAACATCTTCCAGATCATAAAGCAAGTTGAGGTCTTACCATTTGTGCCTGTCACCCCAATCACGCGCATCCGCTTCCCTGGAAACTTATACTTATGTGCCATCATCATCGCTTTTAATTTATGGTATGGAATTACTAAATTGTTATAATTTGGTATTCTGTCCATTAATACAGTTTTCACACTCATTTTATACCTCTCGTTTTTCTCATTATACCATAACCACCTCTGTTAGTTTTAATTTTTACACTGCTTTTTTATTTTCTACCCCATCTCAAAAATCGAAATTCAATATTAAATTGGCACTCTCCACTTGACAGTGCTAATTTTTCCTATACAATAGAGTACAGAACATCGAAAATCGTTTAAAGATAAGGAGGAAAATGACCCTAAAACCATTACAAGATCGTGTCGTTGCTAAAAAAGAGACTCCCGCAGAAAAAACCGCCTCAGGGTTTTTTATGCCAGGTGAAGCAAAAGAAAAACCTAGCTACGCCACCGTCGAGTCCATCGGTCCAGATGTCAAAAACATCAAAGTAGGTGACAAAATTATCTTCAAGGAATATACCACTACTGACATTAAAATTGATAATCAAGAATATCTCATCGTAAAAGAAGAAGACATTCTTGCAACCATTAACTAATTTAGTAAACCTATTATCTTAATATCAAAATTCAATTCGAAAGGAAATTATGGCAAAGAAAATTTTTTATGCTGACCAAGCTCGTGACAAAGTCTTAAGTGGTGCCAAACAACTTTACGACGCAGTAAAAGTTACCTTTGGTCCAAAAGGTCAAAACGTTGTCATTGAAAAATCTTATGGCAACCCCACCATCACCCATGACGGTGTTACTGTTGCAGAAGCTGTCGATTTAGGCAGTACCGAAGCCAACCTTGGCGAACAAATCGGTGCCAAACTCATCAAGTCTGCCGCCCAAAAACTCAACAAAGTTGCTGGCGATGGTACCACCACAGTCACTGTCTTGACCTACAACATCTTAAACGAAGCCAATAAACTTATTGCCGCTGGCGTCAATCCAATGGAACTCAGAAAAGGTATCGAACAAGCCGGCCAAGAAATCGTTCAGAAAATTAATCAAACCGCCGAAAAGATTGCCGGTGATGACAAAAAAGTTGCTGAAGTCGCTACCATCTCAGCTGGCGACCCTGAAATTGGTAAATTAATTGCCGACGTTATCAGCAAGATTGGTAAAGACGGTATCGTCACCGTTGAAGCTGGTCAAGGCCTAGAGATGGAACAGGAAATCGTTGAGGGCTTCAGTTATGACAAGGGTTACAGCTCACCA
>CAUSFJ010000062.1:0-3515 GCA_963531135.1 uncultured Candidatus Saccharibacteria bacterium
AACTGGAATTTCTAGTGTAGGAGTGAAATCCGTAGATATTAGAAGGAACACCGATAGCGTAGGCAGGTTACTGGGACAGTTCTGACACTAAGGCACGAAAGCGTAGGGAGCAAACGGGATTAGATACCCCGGTAGTCTACGCCGTAAACGATGGATACTAGCAGTTTTGGGTATCGACCCCCGGAGTTGCGAAGCTAACGCGTTAAGTATCCCACCTGTGTAGTACGATCGCAAGATTAAAACATAAAGGAATTGACGGGGACCCGCACAAGCGGTGGAGCGTGATCTTTAATTCGATGGTAAACGATAAACCTTACCAAGGCTTGACATCCGATGTAGGCTCTCGAAAGAGAACTGTGCCTTCGGGAACATCGAGACAGGTGATGCATGGCCGTCGTCAGCTCGTGTCGTGAGATGTTTGGTTAAGTCCATCAACGAGCGCAACCCTTGCAACCAGTTGTATTTTTCTGGTAGGACTGCCCCGGTAACGGGGAGGAAGGAGGGGATGATGTCAGGTCAGTATTTCCCTTACGCCTTGGGCTAGAATCGCGCTACAATGGCTGGTACAATGCGAAGCGAAGCAGTGATGTGAAGCAAATCGCACCAAAGCCAGTCCCAGTTCGGATAGAAGGCTGAAACTCGCCTTCTTGAAGTCGGAATCGCTAGTAATCGCAGATCAGCATGTTGCGGTGAATACGTTCCCGGGTCTTGTACACACCGCCCGTCAAACCATGAGAGTCACCAACACCCGAAGTCCGCCTCGGCGGCCTAAGGTGGGGGAGATGATTGGGGTTAAGTCGTAACAAGGCATCGGTACGAGAACGTGTCGATGGATTACCTCCTTTCTAGAGAAGGATTTGATGAGCATTAAGTAGTAATATTTAATGTATCTAGGTCGGTCGTAATTGTGTTAATTAAGCTTAGAACACAATATAGCTTACGTAAGTAAGATACGATTTACAGCTTACTGTTACTTTCGATGAATTGCACAACTGAGTTGTTAAGGGGAACCTCCACCTGGGAGGTTTTTTGATGCTCTGCGTATGATATACTGTTTGTATGATGGAGAAAATGCTGCTAGAGTTAGAAGATTTTTTATTAGAGTTTTATGGGGAAGAAAATATAGGGTTAGTTATTTCAGAGGCAGCGAGTATTCTTGGGGTTTTGATTGGAATTAAGCCTGCTGCATTACTTGTAAATGATGTGATGGAGGACGGTCGGATGCTGCTAGATGGCGGTACTCTAAAAAATATTTTAGAAGAGCTTGGCATAAAAATGACTATTGGTGATGTCAGTAAGTTTGCTGTTCATAAAAATAATAAAAGGACGGTAGATTCTTTGTATGAGGGGGATGAATTTATTTATATTTCGATTGAAGATAGTTTATGTGACCAATTGATGAAAAATTACTTAGTGGTAACCGATTTAACTGAGGACGGAGTAGTGGCTGAGAAAGACAGAAACGAGTGGAATGAAGCGAATCTTCGCGTGGGAAAATTGCTTGGATATCCGGAGACGGCGGTTCTAGAATATATTAAGACGTCTGGAGATGCATCTTATATGAAAAGTGAAAAGCGCCGGAAAAGGATGGCGCGTAATCGTTACTATGTACATAGTGAGAAGTTTGAGGATGATGAATTTAGAAAATATGACCTACCACTTAATCAAGCTATTTTGAAGTATCTGCCAAGAATTGCAAAGAATATGCAGGCGGACTTAAAAAAGAGATGGTTGGACTAATCTAATTTTCTTGTGGTAAAATAGTAAGAGTTTAAGGGAGAATAAAAATAAAATGGGTCTTTTGATCAACCTGGCATTGCTGCTTATAGGCTTTGTCTTTCTAATTAAAGGGGCGGATATTTTTGTGGATGGGGCTAGTGATACGGCTAGAAAATTTCGTGTACCAAAGATGCTGATTGGTTTAACTATCGTTTCTTTTGGTACAAGCGCACCGGAGTTTGCAGTGAGTATCCAATCTATCTTATCGGGGAAGGGTGATATTCTTTTGGGGAACGTAGTAGGTAGTAATATACTTAATATCTTATTGATTCTAGGAATATCCTCTTTGGTAGGCACCTTGAGAGTAAATACAGCGACCGTAAAGAAGGAGATTCCAGTACTAGTCTTAATTACATTAGCATTTGCAGCGCTTTTATCAGATAAAATCTTTGGCTTAGCTGAGAATGTATTTACACGTCAAGATGGTATTGTATTGCTGTTATTCTTCTGTATTTTTATCTACTATTTGATTGGGATGGCTCGCAAAAAAGATACTAATGAAGAAGAGAATAAGGATGAAAAGCCAGTTAAGTTAGTAAAAGCGCTTTTGATGATTGTAATTGGGCTTTTCGGTATTGTTCTTGGTAGTGATTTTGTGGTTAAAGGAGCTTCGGAAATTGCGGCAACATTTGGCGTGAGCCAAAGAATTATTTCACTCACTATTGTGGCACTTGGTACCTCGCTACCTGAGCTAGTAACTTCAGTAATTGCTACAAAGAAGGGTGAGTATGATATTGCAATCGGTAATATTGTCGGATCAAATATCTTTAATATTGGTATTGTAGCTGGTCTTCCGGTGGCAATTTTCGGTAGCGTAGGGGGTGGTGCGTTCTCATATATCGATATTATTGCCTTAATCATATCAGCTGTAGTATTATTCTTCTTTGCTAGACATGGCGGAAGAATTGGGTACAAGAAGGGAATTATCTTTCTACTAATGTTTGCAGCGTATTATGGATATGTGATGATGGGGAGTTTTACATAGAAAATGGAAGATTTTGAGCTTGATCCGACGCTTGATACTCGGAACTTAAGAGACGAATTCAAGGGTTTGTCTAATGAGGCGGTGAAAAATAATTTAGACGAGAAACGGGTGAGCTTAGAAATTGCGATTGAGAATGTGGATCACGATTTTAATGTAGGAACAATTGTTCGATCGGCGAATAACTTTAATGTTCAGGCTGTACACATTATTGGAAAGAAGAAATATAATAGGCGCGGTGCAATGTGTACAGACAAGTATTTGACGATTAAATACTGGTCGGAAGTGAAAGACTTCATGGATGATCAGAGGGGGCGACACAGAGATGTGGTGGCAATTGAGAATAACACTGAACGCGCTAAGCCTATACATGATAAAAAATTTGTTCAAGAAACTACTTTAGTTTTTGGAAGTGAAGGGAATGGTATCAGTAGTGAATTACTAGAAAAGGCTGATGATGTTCGTTATATAGAATCGCTGGGATCAACAAGATCTTTGAATGTGGGGGTGGCGGCTGGAGTAGCTATGTATGAGTGGGTTAGGCAGCAGGTTCTATAAAATAAAATACTCGTCGATTTGACGAGTATTTTATTTGTTGATAAAGATTAGTTATCTTTTGAATAAAAGACTAACGAGGATGGTAAGGAAGAAGGTGTGTAAGTTTGCGGTGACAGCAAGGCCTAATCCAACACCAATAAGACCCCAAAACTTTACACGGTCATAAGAAGAGACACCACTAAGCATGTTATCGGAA
>CAUSFJ010000063.1:0-3481 GCA_963531135.1 uncultured Candidatus Saccharibacteria bacterium
TTGCTGTTGCCCGCGATCATGATTTCGCCATGTTTCATCATTAGAATATCGTCACAGAACTCCTCCATATAATTCATTTGATGACTTGAAAAAATTACGATTTTATTTTGCTTGATCTGCTCCTTGACGACACTTTCGAGCAGCCTGGCGTTAACAGGGTCGAGGCCGGAAAAGGGTTCATCAAAAACGATGATATCGGGGTTGTGAGCGATACTGGAGAGGAGTTGAATCTTTTGCTGGTTCCCTTTTGATAGCGTATCAAGTGGTTTGTTCTTATATTCAGACATATTGAGGAAATCGAGCCAGTAATTTACGGACATAATAGCATCTTTCTTACTCATACCCTTAAGGGTGGCAAGATAAATTAGTTGATCTAAAATTTTTTCTTTTGGATACAAACCACGTTCTTCTGGAAGATACCCAAAACTAACGGCTTTATAATCAAGAGGTTTGCCATCGAGGAGAATTTCACCACCGCTGGCCTTAAAGACATTCATGAGAATGCGTATGGTAGTGGTTTTGCCAGCACCATTACGACCGAGAAGGCCGAAAGCGTGGCCACTTTTGGCGGTGAAGCTAATATTATTTAAGGCAGTTTTCTTGCCAAATACTTTCTTGATGTTTTTTAACTCGAGTTTCATAGGCTCCTTCTTGATTAATGTTTTTTCATATTATGCGGGTATGATGTTTGGCTTCACCGCGATGCTGACAGGGGTTCTGAGGTATTTTGAATTCTGCTATTCTATTCCTGGCACTTTGAATTTTGTAGATAAGGCGATAACTTGTTGGTGGATTTCTTCTAGGTCTTGCTTAATTTCTGGGCTTCCTAGATTTTCCTCAGAGCCAGCTTTGAGGCAAAGGTCCATCACCTGCTTCATCCAATCTGCAATTTGTAGCATTTCGGACTCCTTCATGCCGCGAGTGGTGATGGCTGGAGTGCCCAGACGGACACCCGAAGGACGAAAAGCTCCACCTTTGTCGCCTGGCACGGCATTAGCGTTTAGAGTAAGTCCAACGAGATCGAGGGCGCGTTCGTAGAATTTTCCGTCAATGCCGAAGCTTTTTTGGACATTGATTAGAACTAAATGATTATCTGTACCGCCGCCTTGTAATATAAATCCGTGTTTGATTAAACTATTCGCTAAGGCTTTTGCATTAAGGACGATTTGCTTAGTGTATTCTTTAAAGCTCGGCTGCAGGGCTTCAAGGAAGGAAACGGCCTTCGCGGCAATAACATGCTCTAGTGGGCCACCCTGGGTGCCCGGAAAGACGGCGCGATCAATGAGGATAGGGATATTTTCTAAAGTATGCTCAGGTTTTTTGAGGGGTGAAGCGACGTTGCCATTGGAGAGAATAAGTCCGCCACGAGGACCACGTAAAGTTTTATGGGTGGTGGTAGTCATAACGTGAAAACCGTAATCTAGAGGGTTTGGATGTACACCGCCAGCAATTAATCCAGCAACGTGGGCCATATCGGCCATGAGGAGGGCGCCAACTTTTTGGCCGATTTCGGCGATACGCTTGAAATCTGGAATTTTCATGAATGCAGAATAGCCAACTAGAATAATTTTTGGTTGTTCAGTTTCGGCGAGACGTTCAATTTCTTCGTAATTAAGATCACCATCCTCAGTAGTACCATAGGAGATGAAGTTGTAGATTTTGGCAGACCTAGTGACTGGAGAGCCATGAGTGAGATGGCCACCGTGGCCAAGATTCATGGCGAGAATTTTATCCCCAGGCTGACACCAAGCAAAATAAACAGCTTCATTGGCGTTAGCTCCTGAATGGGGCTGAACATTGGCGTGATCGGCATGAAAAAGTTTCATGGCTCGTTCAATGGCGAGGCGCTCAATACGGTCAATATTAGTTTGTCCACCATAGTAGCGATAGTTTGGAAGGATTTGTTCTGAAATTTGATCTTCGTCCCAGTGGAAATTGACATCTGGTTTACGTTCTTGAATTTGTGTTTCTTGCCAGCTTAATCCTTCGAAGGAAGGGTATCCTTCCGAGTATTTATTAGTAAGAATGGAACCCATGGCCTTTAAAACATTGGCGGAAACGTAGTTTTCGCTCGGAATTAATTCGAGTCCTTCGGCTTGGCGAGTTTCTTCCTGCTTTATTAAATTGAAGATGGGGTCTTTTTGTGTATTATGAGAAAAATTTGACATAACTATATCCTGTTTAAAATTTATGAACGTTTTTGGTATAAGTTATGGATATAATTTAGATCATGAATACCTTCCTTGTCTTCAATTATATCACTATTCTGACCAAGCTTAGTGACTGTATATTTTGTTTTATCAAAGTCTGGAAAATAAACGTCAGCTTCAGTATCTTCACCGTCTACTTCAGTTAGATAAATTTTGTCACAATGAGGCAGGAATTGTTGATAAATTGAGCCGCCACCGATAATGAAATATTCCTGGGAGTCATTTTGATGGTCTTTGATGAACTGATTTAAATCGTGTAGGACTGTGACTTCTTCGGGGAAAGTTGGCTCTTCATTTGGTGAAAGTACATAATGTTTTCGACCGGGAAGGAGTTTAGGGAGACTGAGAAAGGTGGTCCGCCCCATGACAACTGGGTGGCCTATAGTGGTTTGTTTGAAGAATCTTAGGTCGCCAGGGATATTAAAAACTAAACCGCCCTTTTTACCTAATTCACGATTTTTGCCGATAGCTGCAATAATACTAAAACTCATATAACCTCCATTAGTTTAGATTGCTTTAAGGTGTTATTCTGTAACTGGCATAACAATGCGACCCTGGTGTTTGTAGTCAATCAATTGAATGTCTTTTAATTCTTTGGAATTGTCAAACTTGAAGAAGTCGTGAATATCTGGATTAACATAGAGAGCTGGTGCTTTGAAAAGTTCACCGTCTTTTTCGATTTTCTCATCCCGACGTCGCAGTTGTTCCTCAATGCCTGGTATTTGATTTTCATAGATATGAGCATCATTAATCACATAGGTCATTAGACCTGGTTTTAGATTGCAGACTTTGGCGATAAGATGACAGAGTACAGCATATTGGGTGACATTGAATGGCATACCGAGAGGAACGTCGTTTGATCTTACAGTAACGATAAGATTGAGTTTTTGGTTGTTATCTGAAACACTCCATTGAGTATTCCAAACACAAGAAGGAAGGGCAGCGGTTTTGATCCATTCATTTTGCCATAAAGACATAATCATTCGGCGGTTGGTAGGGTCATGTTTAATAGTCTCAATTAGGCCTTGAGTTAATTGATAGCGATTAACGATCCAGCCGTAGGCGGTGCCAATGGTATGGGCAAATTCTTTACCGAAATGTTTGCCTTGATAATTTCCTTCTGCGTCAATCTCCCACTCGTTCCAGATTTTAACTCCGCGTTCTTGGAGCCAACGTACGTCGTTGCTTTGAGCCTGGTAGAACCAGAGCATTTCAAGGACCGCGGTTTTAAAGGCGACAAATTTGGTGGTGAGGATGGGAAATTCTTCTGA
>CAUSFJ010000064.1:0-3426 GCA_963531135.1 uncultured Candidatus Saccharibacteria bacterium
CGGACAATATTAATGCTATAGACTTTTATAGAAAGAGTGGATTTATGGCCCACGATTTAGAAATGGTAATGAAAATATAAGCAAGGTATAAATCAACAATATGAAAATAGGGCCCTCTCAGATGAAAGGGACCCTATAAACCATCCATTAAATAATACTTGAACTAAAAAAATTCCAGTATGGTGCCCGAGACTGGACTCGAACCAGCACGCACGAGGCATATGCTCCTAAGGCATACGTGTATACCAATTTCACCACTCGGGCCTGTGTTAATTATAACACAATCTTAGGAATTTTGGAGAGCTATTTTTGCTTTGATTTCACGATTCTTGAAGAAAAGATAGCTAGCAACGCCGATAAGGAGGGCGGTGGGAAGAAGATCTTCGGGACCAGTGGTAGGAAGGTCGGTAGCAGAAGTATTTGAGGTATTAGTTTGCTGGCTAACAGGATATTGTGCAGCAGGGGAAGTGGTACTTGCAGCCGGCTTATTTGAGGCAGTACCGGTACTAGTAGAATTTGATGTATTACCAGTAGTCTTACCATTGTTTGAACTAGACTGTTCGGTAGTTTTATTATCTGCAGTATTCTTCTCATCTTTCTGAGCGGTTGTGTTCTGCTCTGAGCTAGCTTGCTGTTTCTTCTCTACGCTTTTAATAGCTGAAGTAATCAGCCATGCACCAAAAATAAAAATGATGATTGCAGCAATAATAGTGATGATGATAATTTTGATACGCTGTGGGCGGTTAGCGTCTTGATTTCGCATGATAATTCTCCACAATCTTCGACACCACCTCGAGATTTTTTACAATTTATTGATTGATATTATACGATATTTAGAGATTATTGTAAAGAGGGGCTAGTCTTCGTGAGGGCGAAAAATTGTAATACGAGAACCAGCGTAGGCTTTGGTCGAAAGCAACTCAGCGTCAATGGCATGGGGATCAAAATCGGAGGGATGAGATAAGACGAAGTATTCCCTAGCGGTTTTAGCAAGACGATCAAGAACAGATAATGGTAGGTCGTGAAAATACTCATAAGGCGGATCTGCGATAACGATATCAAATGGGCTATCGAAGTCAATTTTTTCCGCTTTTGTATTATAAATGCGCAGCTGTTCAAAGACACCAAGAACAATGGCGTTCTGCTTTAAGATTTCGGCAGCTTTTTTATCAGCCTCAATAAAGGTAACGTGTGAAGCGCCGCGGGAAAGAGCTTCAAGTCCAAGCGCACCGGTGCCAGCAAAAACGTCGACAATAATCTTATCTTTAATTTTATCGCTCAACGAATTAAAAAGGGCCAATTTCTCGCGAGAACCCATCGGATGTGTGACGCCATTTTGCGGAGCCTTAAGTTCACGGCCGCGGAAGAGCCCGGAAGTGATCTTAACATTAGTAAATTTCCCCTGGTGGAAGATTTCGCGTGCACTTTTCATGCTTTTATTTTACCACAAAGCTATTTGACAGGATCGGTCAATTCAGGAATGGAGGACGCCCAACAGAGGGCGATCGCACGTACAATCTCCGGCAAAAGAATGTTTTTAGTTTCAAAGGCTAAGTCTGTATTCCAGCCTTGTTCAAGAAACCTAGTATACATATTAAGAGAAGCAACACGTTCAAGAGATCGATAAAAAGCCTGTTTTAAGTCGACATTTTTTAATTCTTTTTTGTCTAGCTTAGGAGTAACAGCTCTCTCAGGGAGCGCAGTCATAGTAATAGCAACGCCATATTCAAAGGCAACATGCTTGCTCATGTAACCATTAGCCCCCCAATAAAGCCAGTTGTTACGTAAGGTCTCCAAGGAATTACGACCACGCATGATTCCCTTGATTGGAATACCAAAGATTTTAATAAATTCTTTTTCAGTCATCAACTCACCCTGCGCTTCAGTGAGGGGAAAATGATGGGCCGGAGTTAGGCCATCAGTAATAGCGTGCGCCATCCAACCGGCTTCAAAGGCAGCGCGAACTTTATTATCTGTAGCGAGTGCTTTCCTCAGATTATACTGGTGATCTAGAATCATTTGGATGAGTTTACCGTCGTCTTGACCTGGGATAATAAAGTGCATAGGCTCATCAACGCCAGGGCTTTTTCTTTTTAAACCGTCTGGGCCACCCATGCCTTCAAAAAGCAAGATTTCCTTGATATCGGGAAAATAGACACGCGGCGGTAGGCTTTTTTGTAATATTTTACGAGCAATCTTGTCGAGCTTTTGATGCGTGCCGACAATATTGCCTGATCTTTTACTATTGTTAAGAGCAAGAGTTGAATACATAATAACTTTCTGATGTAAAACTAATTTAGAGTAGTCAGCTGCTGATATTTCTGGATGGACTGACTAAGCTCTTTGTATTTTAGCATATTTTGCGGATCGGAAGCAAAATTAAGTGCTTGAGCTCTTGCAGCTTTAATCATTTCTGTATCAGCAAGACTAGCAATACGTAAATCCAGTTCGCCGTGCTGCATTGCCCCGTAAACCTCACCTGGGCCACGCATTTTAAGATCAACTTCGGCTAAATAAAAACCATTATTGGACTTTTCTAGTTCCCTTAGACGAGTAGTGGGAGGGTTATCACCGGTGGTAATCAAAAAACACTGGCTAGCCTTCTGTCCACGACCAACACGCCCCCTTAACTGATGAGCCTGAGCCAAACCAAAGCGATCGGCATTCATAATTACGATTTGCGTAGCATTAGGGACGTCAACACCAACCTCAACAACGGTGGTGGAGACTAAAATATCGATCCGATGTTCTTTAAAGTCATTCATAACCTGGTCTTTTTCCTGTGGCTTCATCTTGCCATGCAAAATGGCGAGTTTATATCCAGGAAAAATTTTAGCTAAACGTTTTATCTCTTCCTTAACCGTGTGTTGATCCTTTTCCAGTGGCTCATCTTCGTCCTGCTCGATAAGTCGACAAATCCAGTACACCTGTTCCCCAGCTTCTAAGTGCTGCTTGATTTCTGGATATAGAAGCTCACGAGTATTAGTTTCGCTAATAATTTTTGTAATGATCGGCTGCCTGCCTTTTGGCATTTGCTGAATGAGAGAAACGTCTAAGTCGCCAAAAATAGTGAGCTGCAAGGAGCGAGGGATTGGAGTTGCTGTCATTGCAAGAAAATGCGGGGCAGTAATTCTTTGTCCGTCAGTGGTGTTTGGGTGAGAGTTTAGGGCAACTTTTTCTAAGAGCTTTTGACGTTGCGCCACACCAAAGCGATGTTGTTCATCAATAATACAGAGCGCGAGACGAGAAAATTGAGTGTCGTCAGTTAAAATAGCGTGCGTGCCTACAATTAAGTCAATCTCACCATCTTTGATTTGTTGTTTGAGTGGATCTTTCTGCTTAGTAGCACCGATAAGCAGAGCTGTACGGATACCGAAGGGGGTAAGTAGTCGTTCAAGATTTTCGGCATGTTGGGAGGCCAAAATG
>CAUSFJ010000065.1:0-3401 GCA_963531135.1 uncultured Candidatus Saccharibacteria bacterium
CGTTCGATATAAATAACATAAATGTTATTTATACGCTCACTTCGTTGTATGGTCGAACTACGTTCTCGCCTAACCTTGGGGAATATAAAAAACAGGCCTTTAGGGCCTGATTTTTCATATGGCTCCCCCGGTCAGGCTCGAACTGACAACCTCGAAGTTAACAGCTTCTTGCTCCACCATTGAGCTACAGGGGAATCTATGGAGGAATTATAGCGCATAAATTAGTGGAATGCAAGGGCCTGGGTTAGAAAATGTTATAATGGATAAAATGTTGAGTGTTAAGAATATTACAGTATTGGCTGGCGAGGGGGAGAAATCAAAAAAGATTATTGAAAATTTGAGCCTGGAAGTAGCACAGGGTGAGACTGTGGTGATTTTGGGGCCAAATGGGGCTGGAAAATCGACTCTTGGTGCGGCGATGATGGGTGATCCAAAATTAAAAATCCCAGAGGGGGAAATTAGGTTTTTAGGTGAAAACATCACTAATATGAAAGTAGATGAGAGAGCGAAACTAGGGATGATGATGACGATGCAGAATCCGGTGGAGGTCCCCGGAATTTCGACGACAAATGTGATTCGTGCGTCGCTTAATGCGAGGGGGGAGAACTTAAGTCTAGATAAAATACGCGAACAGATTTCAATAGTTTGTAAGAAATTAAAAACAAATATTTTCTTTGCAGAGAGAGAAATTAATTATAAATTTTCTGGTGGCGAAAAGAAAAAGAATGAAATTTTACAGGCTTTAGTATTGAAACCAAAATTGCTTATCTTAGATGAGATCGATTCGGGATTAGATGTTGACGCGGCAGACCTAATTTCGGAACTATTAAGTGAGTTGCAGGAGGAAAGCAAAACGACACTACTGATAGTTACGCATAATATGCGTATCTTGAGAAGTTTAAAAGTGGATAGAGTATGTATCTTAAAGTCTGGGCAGATTGTAAAAACTGGGACTAGGGAATTGCTTGAATCGATTGAGAAAAATGGTTTTGAGGGGATTTTATAAAAAATGAAAAAGGAATTAAATAAAAAAGGCTTAACTTCTGAATATATTTTGGCCTTGTCAAAAAAGAAACAAGAGCCAGAGTGGTTACTAGAGCTAAGACTAAAAGGTCTTGAATACTGGAATAAGCTAACGATGCCAAAATGGGCGCCAGATATCTCTGAGCTGGCCTTAGATGATATTTTGATGTATGTGGAAACTGGTAATGAAATGGTTTCGAGCTGGGATGAAGTACCAAAGGAAATAAAAGAAACGTTTGATAAGTTGGGGATTCCAGAAGCGGAACAGGAGCATTTAGCGGGCGTAGGCGCACAATATGACTCCGAGGTGATTTACCATAATCTCAAAGAGAGGATTGCTAAGAAGGGCGTGATTTACCTACCTATGGAGGAGGCAATTCAGTTGACAAAGAAGAAGAAGGAAGAAGTGATTGCAAAATATGGGGTGGATGTAGGGGGAATTGTAAGAGAGCACTTCATGAAGTTAATTTCGGAAAAGGATCATAAATTTGCGGCCTTGCATGCGGCGGTGTGGAGCGGAGGTTCTTTTATTTATATTCCAAAAAGAGTAAGCGTGGAGATTCCCATCCAAAGTTATTATCGATTAAACGCACCGGGAGCGGGGCAGTTTGAACATACCTTGATCGTGGTGGATGAAGATTCGGACCTACACTTTATCGAGGGATGTTCGGCCCCAAAATATACGGTGTCGAATTTGCATGCGGGAAGCGTGGAGCTTTATGTAAAGAAAAATAGCAGGCTAAAATTTTCAACCGTGGAGAGCTGGTCAAAAAATGTGTTCAACTTGAATACTAAACGGGTGTATGTTGAAGAAGATGGGGTGATTGAGTGGGTAACTGGGTCGTTTGGGTCTAAAGTATCGATGCTCTATCCAATGGGTGTATTGGCGGGGGCGCGTTCAAGAATGGAATATACAGGGGTGTCATTTGCGGGAGAGGGGCAGGTGCTTGATACGGGTGCAAAAGTTGTTCACTTGGCGGAAGATACGTATTCGATGATAAATGCTAAGTCATTGAGTAGCGGTGGGGGCGTGTCGATGACGCGTACTTTAGCTAAAATAACAAAAAAGGCTTTGCGCGCAAGGTCATATACTGACTGTAAATCGTTGATTTTGGATAATCGATCGGTTTCTAATGCGATTCCAGAAGTAAAAGTGGAATGCAATGAAGCGGAGGTATCACATGAAGCAAGTGTTGGTAAGATCTCAGATGAGGCGGTGTATTATCTGCAAACGAGGGGGGTTAGTGAAGGTGAGGCTAGGGCTTTAATCGTACGAGGATTTACGGGTGATGTTTCGAAAGAGTTGCCGATTGAGTATGCGATGGAAATGAATAATCTAATCAGAATGGAAATGGAAGGGACGGCCTAATTCCTTAGGGATTAAGTATTAAGGGCGAGTTAAAAGGAAGAGGAAGAGATGTTAAGAGAAGAATTTGCGATTTTTGAAGAGGCACCGGCATTAATCGATCCAGTGTTACCGTTTGTGTATTTAGATAGTGCGGCAACGATGCAGAGACCAAATCAAGTGATAGAAAGGGAAGCGGAGCATTACAAAACTCGAAATGCAAATCCACTGAGAGGTCTGTATAAATTAAGTGAACAGTCTACAGAAGTATTAAATCAAACAAGAATAAAGGTGGCGGAGTATATTGGTGCGGATCCAGATGAGGTTGTGTTTATCAAAAACGCAACCGAGGGGATTAATTTGATTGCAAACGGAGTGCGGGAAGTTATAAGTGAAAAAGATAAGATTCTAGTTAGTTTAGACTCTCATCATAGTAATATCTTACCTTTTACAGAACGATACAGCGAACAAGTAGTGGTGACTGAGGATATTTTGGGGGAATTCAAAAGGGATAAAGAGACTGTAAAGTTAGTGGCATTAACCGGTCTAAGTAATGTGAGTGGAGAAGAACAAGATAAGTTAATAAGGGAGCTGCGAGAATCAGGCTATAACGGCGCAATCCTGGTTGATGCGGCGCAGTTGGTGGCGCATAGACGTATCGACGTAAAGAAGATGGATGTGGATTTTCTAGTTTTTTCTGGGCACAAAATGGGCGCACCGATGGGGGTCGGTATTTTGTATATAAGACGAGAATGGATGGGGAAAATAGCCCCGCTTAATTATGGCGGAGAAATGGTGGAAGGGGTGGAGTACCAGAATGGTGCAATAAAAAGTGAGTTTGCTTTTGGACCGCAGAAATTTGAGGGAGGGACGATAAATATGGGAGGGGTGGCTGGTCTTTCTGCAGCGATTGATTTTTGGCAAGATCACAATAAAGATGATAAGCTGTTTGGTGTGGTAGAAGAGCTAACTTCGTTTTTAAAGGAACAAATAGGGGAAATAGAAGATGCGGAGATGTATTATGCTAAAAATG
>CAUSFJ010000066.1:0-3359 GCA_963531135.1 uncultured Candidatus Saccharibacteria bacterium
CCATTTTTTCACAAATTTCTCTGTGAAAACTTGCTTTTTGGTCAGATTTCACGGATTTTTAAGCCAAAATTCACTTTTTTCTCTTTCCCTTGTCTGAGCCTTTCCCCATCTCTTTTCGCAAAGAAATCAGCCCATCCGCCGGTCAAATCTTAATACCATAATTCTTCTAAAAAACTGCTTTTTGTTTGTTTCCCTATCTCCGAACAAAAACCGAACAATACAGCAAGAAAAAAATAAGGCACACCAGGCACCTTATTTTCTCGATTGATCTTCTAAAGCTTTTTCTTCCTTAGCTCCCTTGTAAAGAATTTCACACGGTCGCCAATCTCGATCACAAGCCTCTTCTCCAGCTTAAAAGCAATACCACCAGTTTCACCAGCCACCAGCTCGTTGACCTGCATTTTCTCCTTCTGCACTGAATCCACTTCCACCTCGCCAATCAGCTCTTTCTCATGGTAGACACGACCAAGCATTCCTGCATTAACACGACCAGTCAAAACTTCTCCACCAGCAATAATTGCAGTACGCTCTGTCCTAAAGACCCCCTTAATCTTCATTTCACCAGTCTCTTCCTCGACTACCTCATCATCAAGCAGCTGTTCCATTGATTGTTTTGCATCATCAAGCAGCTCATAGATCACCCGGTAATTACGGATCTCTACACCATCTCTTGCCGCTAACTTCACAATATTCGTTGGAATATTTACGTTGAAGCCATAAATTACCGTATTATCCCCCTCAGCCATATAGACGTCATTCTCCGTCACGTCACCTACACCAGAAGACACAATATTTAGAGAAATTTCGCCCTTTGTGTCGATCATCTTTAATGAATCCACCACAGAGGTCACTGAGCCCAATACGTCGCCCTTAATAATCACGTTGAAGACTTTTGAGTTATCTGCAGTATTCATCATCCTTAATAGATCCGACGAAGTTACATTTGCTGAAGCCGTTTCAGAAGCCTCCGCCTGTGCGTTCAAAAGCGCCTGCTTTCTAGCTGTTTTTTCATCTTTTACTTCAATAAAGCGATCACCGAAGTTTGGTAAATCCTTAAAACCAGTCACTGTTACTGGTGTTGAAGGTGTAGCTTTTCCCTTTGGTTTTCCTCTAAAATCCATCATTGTACGAATCTTACCATAGACACTACCAGCTACTACAAATTCTCCGGTCTTTAATTCCCCGCCAGTCACTAGTAAATTAACCACCGACCCCTTACCAATCTCCATGTGCGATTCGATCACTAGCCCCTCTGCTGGAATTTCCACGTCTGCCTTCAATTCTTCAATATCGGCAGTTAGTAGAATCATGTCTAATAATTTTTCCAAGTTATCGCCGCGCTTTGCTGAAATTGGCACCATCGTCACATCTCCTCCCCACTCCTCTGGCTGCAAACCATGTTGCGCCAAATCGGCCATTGTGCGTGGAATATCCGCCCCCTCACGATCAATCTTATTAATTGCTACAATAATCTTTGCATTTGCACTCTGCGCAAATTTAATCGCCTCAACTGTCTGTGGCTTCACACCATCATCAGCCGCCACCACAATCACTACAATGTCCGTTAACATTGCACCATGTTGACGAATCGCCGCAAAGGCCTCGTGCCCTGGTGTATCCAAGAAAGTAATCAAACGCTCATCATGTTTTAACTGATAAGCCGAAATATGCTGCGTAATACCACCAGCCTCCCCCTCTACTGTCTTCTTATGTAGTAAAGAGTCTAGTAATGTCGTTTTACCGTGGTCAACGTGACCCATCACAGCCACTACTGGTGGGCGCAAAACCGCCTTCTCTGATAATTCCCTGTGAAAATTCGAGGTTTTTGTCGCAGTATTTTTGCGTTCCAATCTGACATTTTCCAATTTTAATTCATCAATTATTAAACTTGCAGTATCAAAATCTAGGCGTTGATTAATTGTCGCCATAATTCCCTGCTTAAATAACTCCCCGATTAATGCGGTCACCGAAAGCCCTAACGCCTCCGCTAGTTCATCTACCGTGATTGAGCCTGCAATCTGAATGATCTTCTCTTGGGTCTCCGCCATTTTTCTCCTTCCCTGTTTTTGCCCATCATAAGAAACAGGCTTAATGCGTAAAAATTACTCTTATTTTACCATATTTATAGAGAATAAGAAAATGCCAAAGTTTAAAATAAGCTTAAACTAATCTGCATAGCCAGCCACGTGTGCAGTTTCCATATTGGCTGCCACTGTTGACTTTGCGTTCTTTGCAATTGAATTAAGTCTTGCCTGTTCAACTTTTAAATCATCTCGCTCAGCTTCGAGATTAGCAATTTGTGCATCCATTGCACTCATTTTATAATCATAAGTTGTCACCTTAGATTGCTCAGACACATAAAATAAGCCAATCATAAAAACTTCGATTACTAAAATTGCAATTGCTGAAATTCGCCCAATTCCCCTCGCCTGATGTCGCACCGTATTGCGATTACGTGAATATCCAGAGCTCACTGCATTCGCAAGGTAGCTAGTCCGAGGACGCTCGCTCACATTGCGCATATTCATTCCACGTAAATTGCCAAACCCCTGTTGTCGCACAGTTCTCGCTCCACTCTGCATTTGTTTTCCTCGCTTTTTTGTTTTCAAAAAAACTCTCGCTAAAATCTTCTCAGCAAAAATAAAGGTTTTAATTAGAGTTTTTAATTGTTGTTATTTTTTGTTTTGTTTTTTGTTTTTTGGGTCGGAGTGCCTTCGTTTAGCGAATTTACCCCGTCATAGACCGAAATCCCTTATTAGCCGCACCACCGCATCGCTAATAAGAGCTTTCGGGAAGGTCATATCTTTTTTGTTAAACACTTATCCCAGTTGACTTAACAACCGTGTCGGGACGCCGTCGTTTCCGAAAGTTTCCCGATAGCAGACCCCGAAGGGTCTGAGGTATCCAAAATTAAGGCCTTTAAGACTTAAGTTTAGATTATTTATTTTTCCCTAGCGAAAATTAACTTTGATTTTCTGTGCTCGAGATGAGTTTTTGACAATGATTTGCTTTGGCATATTGCCTCCTTTTTATTTTTATTTTTATCATCCCAAAAACCGTCGGCCCATCCCCGTTCAGTCTAGTTTAGTTGTCTACTAAATTTTTCTAGCTGCCCTCAGTTTTGCGCTTCTAGCCCTTGGATTGATAACTAATTCATCCATGCCCGCAACAATTGGTGTTTTATTCAAAATCTCTAACTCTGATTCCCTTCCCAGTGAACTTACCTCTTTAAAGTACTGTTTCACCAGCCTATCTTCTAAGCTATGAAAAGTAATTATCGCAATGCGTCCACCTGGTTTCAGTAATTTCGGAATCAACGGTAAAGTTTTTTCGATCAAGGTTAATTCTTCATTTACAGC
>CAUSFJ010000067.1:0-3333 GCA_963531135.1 uncultured Candidatus Saccharibacteria bacterium
GGCTCTCGATCTATAATAAAATTATTGTGATAAAATAAACTAGATGTTATCTAGTAGATACCGTTTTCATTCCCGTGGTGGTGTTAAATATACTTATCAAAAGGGAAAAACCATTAGAACGCCAAAACTCTCTCTTGTTTTTGCTCCCAATAAAAAACAAAGACAGCGTTATGCTGTAGTGGTATCTAAAAAAGTCCTCAAGACTGCTGTTGGGCGCAATCGTATTCGTCGTCGTCTCTATGAGGCTATTCGTCTAGAATTTGATCCTACAATTAAGCTAGATTGTATTTTTGTAATCTATTCTAGAGATTTTTTGAAAATGGATTTTGAAAAAATAAGAACACAGATCAGGGAATTACTAGCTAAGGCTCGTATTGTCTAAAAGTTCTTATTATCTCAACCATAATATGTTATAATTAACCAAATGTTTGAGTTAATTGATTTTATAATTGTAAATCCGATTATTAATATATTATTTGTTATTTATAACTACATCGGTGATTTTGGTGTGGCTATGATCATCTTTACCATCTTAGTGAAGCTACTCACTTGGCCTCTTGTTAAGAAACAGTTTCTTCAGATGAAGCTAATGCGTAAGATTCAGCCTGAACTCACAGAGATTCGCAAGCGCTGTAATGGCAATAAGCAATTAGAATCTCTACAAATGATGGATCTTTATAAGCGTAATAATGTTAAACCCTTCACTTCGATTTGGACTCTCCTTATCCAATTACCTATCTTCTTCGCTATCTTTTTTGCCATTCGTATTATGGTTACCCCAACCGTAAAGGATAATGTTGAGAAACGTGCCTACCCTGTTGTTTCTGAAATGACACGTATTGATGAGATTATTAAGCTACAAAAAACATATCTTGAAAATACAGAAACTAATACCTATGATTTTAAACCTCAACTCTTAGGTCAACTTGATCTTTCTACTCGTGCTGGCGTGCAATCCTTTAGTTCAGTTATTATTCTCCTTTTTGTCATTGGTTCTGCTTATACTCAGTATCTAATGTCAAAAATGCAGATGCCTAAAAAGAGCCAGAAAAACACCTGGAAGAAGATGGTTGAGGATGCTAAGGCTGGTAAAGACATGAATCAAGCCGACATGAACAATATGGTTTCAAGTCAAATGAATTTTATGATGCCAATCATGATGGTGATGATTACAATCAACTTCCCGGGTGCTCTCGTTATGTATTATCTTCTTTCTAATATTATCGCTATTATCCAGCAGAAAATTGTCTTTAATCAGGCAGATAATCAGATGGATGATAACACTGATCGTGCAATCCTTCGTGAATTAAAAAAGAAAACCTCTGATATTAAAGAAGCAGAGGTAATTGAGAATAAGAAGACTGGCACTAGAATTACTCGCATCTCGGCCAAAGACGCAAAAAACTCTTCTCGTGAATTTTCACAAAAAAATAAACACGAAAAATCCGATAACCAACCAGATAACGGTTAGGAGAACAGGAGTTTTTATGAATCGTGATGAATCGATTCGCTTTGCAACAAAATATCTCGAAGATCTTTTATCTTTCTTCGGCATCAATGTAGCTGTATGGTCTACTATCGACGATGATGTCATCCAACTTAGTGTCACAAGTACTAGCTTAAACTCTTTATTGATTGGCAAGAATGCAGATAATCTACGTGCTCTTCAGCATGTTGTCTCCATGGCTCTTGTCGCTCATAATTCAGAGGTTACTAGGGTTAACGTAGACGTCGCTGATTATAAGCGTCAACGTGCTGAACGTATTGAGCAAAAAGCTGAAGGCTGGATTCAAAAAGTTCGTGAAACTGGTGAGTCTATGACCTTAGAGCTTAATGCTGTAGATCGCCGTATTGTTCATAAGCTAGCTGAGGACTATTCGGATATTACAACCCATTCTGAGGGTGAAGGTCGTGCAAGACACTTAATTCTTGAAAAGAAGTCAATCTAATAATAAAAAATACCCGGTAAAACGGGTATTTTTTTATCCTTTTCTTATTCTTTATTTATCAACTTTTCCGACAATTACTACAAAGTCGTAATTAGCTTTATCGATTCCGGCAGGTAACTCGTTAGCTGCCTTAATTGTAGTTCCATAATAGGTTTCTAACTTCTGTTTAGTCTGCTCCTTGTTACCAAGATTATAAATCATAACTTTTTCTGTATATTCTCCTGTTGGGGCATTGCCAGTTCCAGTCACCCTAAAGCCAGCCTTTTCTAGTTCTAACTTCTCATTGGCTGCGATTCCAGATTCATTTGTTCCATTTAATACCAAGATTCTTGAAGTTGCAGGGGAATCGCTGTAATCTGCAATCTTTGAATCAAGATATTGTTGGATTTTTGTATAATTTTGTGCCCCTGCACTTGGGATTACAAAGGAGATATCTAATCCGCCAACAGGGAAGCTTGCGTTTTTAACTAGGTCGCCATCGCTCAGTCCAGTTAAAGGTGCCGAAGCGATATTAGCAGGGTTAAAGTTTGAAAATACTTTCGCTGCAGTCTTAATCTCTTCAATGTTCACATTAGTTCTTAAATTATCTCCTAGTACATTTACGAGATTAATCATAGCTGGGATATCTAAACCTTTTTCAGCGATCTTATTTTTAATTCCCACTAATACTTTTTGCTGGTTTTCGCCTCTAGTGAAATCACCACCCACTGAGCCATGTCTAGCTCTTGCGAGTCCTAAAGCTTTTTCTCCATCCAGCACTGTTGGCACCCCAGCTTTCATACGAATCCCGGTGTAATAATAGTCATTAATATCATCATCTACTGTTACGGTAATTCCACCCAAAGCATTTACAATCTGCACCAATGAACCCCAGTTCACATGTACATAATAATGCATCTCCATTCCGCTAATTGTCGATAATTCTTTCATTACCGCTGTCGCCCCAGCTTCCTCATTTCTTCCATTATTACTGGCACATGCAAATACTTCGTTTATCTTACCAGTGTAGCAAGCCTCTCTACCCACTTTTAGATCTCGTGGTAAGCTCATTGTAACTGCATTTTTTGCATTTTGATCAACAGACATAATCATTAACGAATCTGTTAGTTGTGCCCCATCATGTACAGCATGACCCTCAGAACCAGTCATGTCATATCCCGACGTTCCAAAAATTGCGATATTAGTGCGCCCCTTTCCATCCATCTTTAATGGAGTAACCTTTTCGGATACCACAGTCTTTACGAGATCAACTAAACCAGATTTTCCACCAGTTAATTTTGAAATTAGGCGATCACCATATAAATATGCTGCAACTCCGCCCCCAATTAGTATTATTAATACTATCGTTAATTTTAAATGACGTCTAAAAAAAACTTTTTTCTTA
>CAUSFJ010000068.1:0-3332 GCA_963531135.1 uncultured Candidatus Saccharibacteria bacterium
GAGTGCTAGGGATTATTGCAGGTAGATTGGTGGAAAAATATCACAAACCGGCGTTCGTATTAGCGGAAACGGAGGAAGGAGTGTTGAAGGGCTCAGGGCGTTCGTTTGGTGATTTTAATTTGGCAGAGGCGCTAAAAGCCTGCAAGGAACAGATTATCAGTGGTGGTGGGCATGCGGCGGCATGTGGACTAAAAGTTTCGAAAGATGGTTTGGATAAGTTTATCGAGGTGGTAAATAATTACTACCTAGGATTAAAGTTGCAGGATCAAGAGAAATATTTAGAGGCGAAAGAAGATTTGGAAATTGAGGAATTGGGGGGATTAAATTTGTCGTTAATGGAAAAACTTAGAGCCTTAGAGCCATTTGGGATAGGAAATCCGGAGCCGATATTTTTGTTAAAAAATATGAAGGTAGAGAGGATTAATAAAATGGGAGCTGAAGGGCAGCACATGAGAATGACCTTGAAAGATGGCTTAGGAAAGGAGATAAAACTAGTGGCTTTTAATGCTCCGGAGGAGTGGATGGAAATTATGGAAGGGGAGAATCGAAATGTGTGGGTCAATCTAGTGGAGAATGAATGGCAGAATTATAGAAGCGTGGAAGGAAGAATTTTGCAGATTAAAGAAAGCTCTGTTGAAAAAATGTAGTGTATCTGATATAATGCCGATATATGGCAATCAAAGTAACTAGAAAAGACCAGGGAGAGGCAAACGAAAACATCATTCGTCGCTTTAATCGTAAGGTGTTACAGAGTGGAATTATGCCACTTGCGAAATCACAGCTTCGTTTTTCAAAGCCAATTTCTAAACGCGAACGTCGCCGTAAAGCAATTCTACGCGAGATTCGTAAGGCTGAGAAAACAGAACGAATTTAAATTGGTTTATTGTAATGAGAAGACCCCTTTACTGGGGTCTTTTTTGTGCTATTCTATTTTTGTATGAAACTATTATTTTTAGGGGGTCCTGGGACTGGTAAAAGTACAGTTGGGAATAGATTAGCAAATGATTTAAATTGGCCTTGGATCTCGTCCGGGGCAATTCTTCGAGAGAGTAAGGAGCAGTGGGTGATTGACCGGCTAAAAACTGCGCAGTTATTTGATGATGAGATGGTGTCGGAATTAGTATTCTCTAGGTTGACTGAGACGGAAAATGCGATTATTGATGGGTATCCAAGGACATTACGTCAGGCAGAAATTATAATTGAACGAGGCCTAAAGATTGACTATATAGTAGAGTTGACGGTGCCGTTTGAAGAGGTGATGCGTAGACTATCGATGCGAGGACGCAGTCAGGATGTACCAGAAATTATTGAGGAAAGACAGGCTGATTACGAACGTAGCCGTAATGAAATCGTAGCGTATTTGTTAGGTAATGGAGTAAAGTTGTTAACTGTTGATGGGCTAGGTGAAGTTGATGAAGTTTATAAGCGTACCGTTACTTTGATACGAAATGAAATTAGTGAATTAAATAATAAGGGAAACGCCTAAGGGGGCGTTTTTTCAGAAAGGAGAACTATGATTTTAATTTATGGGCCAGCCGGATCGGGAAAATCGACACAGGGGAGGATGTTGGCGAAAAAGATGGGCCGCACCTGGCTTTCAGCGGGACAGTTAATTCGTGATTCGCATCGATTTGACGAATATACGAGTAAGGGTGCGATGATCCCAGAAAATATCTTAGTGGATCTTCTGTGGGAGAACATGAATGCTGTATTTAAAGAGGGGGGTGAGGTGATTTTTGACGGACAGCCAGGTTCGGTTGAGCAAGTGGGTATGTTGGAGGAAAAAGGAGTTTTTGCACATACAGAATTTGTAGTGCTACTAAAGGTGCCAGAAGAAGAACTCTTAATAAGGTTGGCTGGACGCGGAAGAGAGGATGATAATATAGAAGTTTGGAAACAGAAAATATTATATTTTGAACAAAAAAGTTATTCATTTTTAACAGAGATGAAGTCGCGGGGGGTGCAGATTTATGAAGTAGATGGTGTGGGGTCAATTGAAGAAGTAAATCAGCGTATTATGGAATTAGTTCAGAAAAATTAATTTATTTAAAAAAATCGGAAAAATGTTTCCGATTTTTTGTTGGTAGAGAATATATTTATTCCTCAGGGCAGTTTGGTACATTCAGTACCTCGAAGCCAGTCTCGGTCACAAGACTAGTATGTTCTCAGTGAGAGCCTATAGAGCCATCAGAAAGAACGACATCCCAGCCGTTTTCTGGGCTAACGTGATTGTATGGTTTACCAAGTGACGACATTGGTTCGATACATAGAGTATCTCCCGGCTGGAGTATGTAACCGTGACCACGTTTACCAAAGTTCGGAACTTCCGGTTCCATATGCATGGATTTACCAATAAAGTGACCAACATAGTTTTCGATAACGCCTAGGTGTCCGCGACGTAAAACGGTTTCTACGGCATATCCAATATCGCCAAGATGTGTACCTGGAGCAACTGTAGCAATGCCAGCCCAGAGGCTTTTTTCGGTAGTCTTAATCATTTGCTTGACGGCAGGACTGGCTTTACCAACCGTGGTGGTAAAAGCTGCATCGGTATGATAGCCTTTATAACCAATTACGAGATCAAAAGAGACCTTGTCGCCGTCTTGGAGGGCGTAATCACTGTTGGGGGCGCCATGAACTAGCTCATCGTTTACAGAGATACAGATGGCTCCTGGGAATTTTTGGGGAAGTTGATCATAGGAAACTATGGCTCCAGCGTCTGTAATTTTTTTACGAACCCAAGCATCAAGTTGACGTTTAGTCATACCAACGTCGACGTAGTCTCGGAGCTCGGCGAGAATTGTACCTAAAATTTTGCCACCCTCGCGCATGGCGGTAATTTTTTGAATATCCATGCATAAATTATAACACCGATATATTTTTTAAAATGTTTATGGTATAATACCAAGGATATGAATGACCAGTTACCTCGTTTTATGTTAGGAATCGATGTTGGAACACAGTACATTCGTGCGGTGGCGCTTTCTGAGTACCAAGGTGAAATATCCGTGATAGCTAACTCTGAGGTAAAAAATAATGGTGGAATGAGTAAGGGGGTGATTACAAATTTGGCTGGCCCGGTTGAGTCATTAAATAGAGCAATTGTAATGATTGATCAGACGAGCGGAAAATCTTTAAAGTCTGCCTATACCTCAATTAATGGTTCACAGGTTGGCGCGGTGCAAACTCAAGGCATGATTTCAATTATGGGTGGGGAGGCTATTTCGCCGAATGATTTGAAGCGAATCCAAGAGATGTCACTTGCGGGAGTGATTCCAAATAATCGAGAAGTCTTAAAAGTGATTCCTACGAATTATATTGTGGATGGTCAG
>CAUSFJ010000069.1:0-3299 GCA_963531135.1 uncultured Candidatus Saccharibacteria bacterium
TTTTTACTTTCAACATTTTTAATAGTTTTCTGAAAAGAATATTTTTTTCTGTCTAAATCTGGAGTAAATGATAATACATCTACCTCAGGCTTATCGAATGTCTTATTTAATACGTCAATTGTAGATAATAGGATTGCAGCATCCCCCTTATTATCCCAGGTATATGCATTTGTAATTACTATTTTTTTCATATGTTCTCACTCCTATATAGTTTAACAAGATCGCTGACTGATATCTTAATATTAAAATCATCTAAGATTTTAGCATTTCTTGGTTCCAATTCTATGTTATTTAATATGATAAGCCACTTTTTTAATTCTAACTTAGATAGGGTAGTATCTTTTGTGATAACCGTATCATTTGTTATTTTATCCGAGAACACACATGGTAATCCCGCAGCTTGCGCCTCAACGCCAACAACCGGCAAACCTTCGTATAGACTCGGTAAACAGAAAACGTCCATTGCTGAATATAGCTTGTTAATATCATCGCGTTGGCCAAGAAAAAGCACAGAGTCTTTAAGACCGAGTTTTTCAACTTTCTTTTTAATTTTATCTTCAAGCGGACCAGAGCCGACAAGCAAAAGTTTTGAATCTGGATTCTTCTTATGATATTCCTTAAAAACATCGACTAGAAAAGTGTGATTCTTCTGCTGGACGAAACGACCAACATGGCCGATCACGACAGTATTGTCTTTGATTCCCAATTCTTTACGGAGCTTCTTTCTAGCCACTTCATCAAATTTAAATTTATCAATATCAATAGCATTATGAATAATTTTCACTTCACCCTGATCAAAAGCTTTATTACCAAAAAGATAGCGGCCTGCAAGTTCAGAACAGGCAAAATAATCTGTAGCATAAAGCTTGCTGAATGGACGCAAAATATTTTTTATTAAATTACGCTTCCATTCTTTTGGATTGCTAGTCGAATGGCTATGTGAAATGCGGATCGGCACGCCAGCTTTTTTGGCAGCGTATAATGGGAAAACTGAGAGAGTATTAATATTCGAGTGTACTATGTGATACTGATTCTCCTTAAATAACTTCTCTAAAGCTTTTAGATATTTTGGAAGATTTTGATATTTCGGAACAAGAAAAACTCGGCCGCCGAGCTTTTTTATTTCATCATACGGAATACGGGTGGAATCTTCGTCACAAATAAAATCAAACTGAACTTTCGAGTGATCGAGATGACGATAATAATTCATAATTACCGACTCGACGCCACCACCAACCCATTTACCCATAATTTGGGCAACAATGATTGGTTTTTTCTGCACTTCTTCACTCACCTTTTATTAACCTTTATCTCTCAAACAACTTCTACTTATCATACATTATTTTTGACAGTTTGTCAATTTGCTGTGGTAGTGGAACGAGGATGGACTTAACTTAGGCTGTGCATGAATTAATCATAGATTAAAACCTAAAATTTTTGACATAAAAAAGGGAGGCCTCTGCCTCCCAAAACATACTAAAACTCTTATTCGCTTTTTCTCTCATACCGTCAATTAACAAGCTTCTCGCCGTGAGGGCCGACAATACGGATCTTACAGTTCGGATCGCTGCGCTTTAACATCTCTTCTGATGGGTCATCGAGCTCGCTCTGGTCCCTAAATTCAGGATAGATTGACTCCTTTTTAGCTTCAGGAGTTATCTGAAGTTGCGAATTCTCTATAAATTCCTTTACATTATGCAGATCAACCTCCTGACCTTCTTTTGAAGAAGCTGGCTCGGTTTTAAAATTCATCGGAAGAGGCTTCACCCCCTCTTTCAACATCTCGAAAATCTGTAGATTGCTTTTCGCACCGCGCCACAATTCTGACGATTCCTTATTATCTAAAGCCCTAATAATTAGTCGTAAATTATGGCTCAGTTCACTCGCCACCTTCACACATAGCGACTTATTCCCAAACTCCTCTTTAATCTGAGTCTCGAGAGCAATTAGCTTACCCTTTAGCGAAGTAACACAGTCGCTAGTACACTCAATCTCCTGATAGAACTGACGGCCTAGCTCAGTATGCTTCTTAAAAAACAGCTTTGCAAATGGATCGTCGATCAGCTCCTGGAAGAGCTTGATAATCCATTTTTCCTCATCGAAGATATAGATACTGATTGATGAAACAATCGTAGCCGCAGCATAGTCTGGATGATTATGGTAATACTCCAAGACTTTTAGAACCTCCGCACGTAAGATCTTCTCATAATATTCCGTGGCCTGCAGCAAAATCTGCTCAAAAGCCATGTACTCAACCCTTTGAACATCAATGATATTCAGAGGAATATAACCCTTAATTGCGGCAAGCATCTGACCAGTCTTCCCCACCAGACCCAACTTAGCTTTCACCAGCTCATCTGCATAAGTGAAAAATAGTTTTTCACTTATACTAATGTGGTTAGAACTTACTGACTCGGTGACTGCATTTTTTAAATTGATGTTTGTTTTCTTCATTTTCTTCTCCTTTGTTGTGTCTTTTGACACGGAAACTAAGACGGAAATTCCATCTCGACATGCTCTTTTATGAGCGGGGTGCATTCGAGTTTTAATATGTTAAAACTACTTTACTTTTTTAGAGTAACATGTTCTATTAAACCATAAATAATATATTATGCAAGAATAAACATTTTGGACTGGGGTTGCAATGGCGAATTTGACTGATCCATTCGCTAAAGTAAATATTTTACGGTATGAAAAAGGGAGCCGCGGCTCCCATAAAATCGTTAAGACTTGAGTTTTGTATTGTAATGATTCTTACTTTATTCAATTGTATTTTTGGTGTATATTGCTAATTAACTCAGCTATACCCTGGTGTTTCGTCAAGATATATATAATAAACTCCATCTCGCTCTTTATACAATAAGCTTATCATTATCTTTCTGCATGGCCATCCAATGACAGAGCAGAACAGGAGGAAGGTCCGTTTCATCGAACCCGTAATAAGCCTCGGCGCCCATAAACATGTCGAGCAAGATTGGAATACTTTTATCATCATGCGGCTTCAGTTTGAGGCGGGATATTCTTCGAATCAAGTCTGGGTATTCGTCTGTAATCTTATCAAAGAACCACTCGTTCTCCCTAGCCTCGTCGCCGTAGTAAATCAAGCCGGTACTCCTGAAAGAATTCAAAAAGCGTAAGAACTTCTTCTTGGTACCATTAATCTTAAACTGACTGAGTCTACAGAACGGATTCTGTTTCGCTTTTTCTGACTCAGTCTTTAAAAAACCAAATATCATCTTTTCCTCCTTGAAAGGATTTGTTTGCTTAACGATTTTTAATGTACATTTGATGATGTCATA
>CAUSFJ010000070.1:0-3180 GCA_963531135.1 uncultured Candidatus Saccharibacteria bacterium
AATTTTGGCAAAATCATCGGCGGTAATGTTACCAGTACGGATGTGCCAGGAATCTACGCCAGAGGTGCTAGCAATCATACGGTCGACAATTTCATTCTTGGCCATCTCCATAGAGAAGAAGAGGACGCCACGCTTATTAATGCCTGCAATATTATAGGCAAGGTTCTGTGCAAAAGTGGTTTTACCCATGGCAGGTCGGGCGCCGATAATAATAAGATCACCTCTTTGAAAGCCTGCTGTCTTGTTATCGAGGTCGCGAAAACCGGTTTTAAGCCCACGGAGCGCACCTTTATTAGTATGAAGAGCTTCCATACGGTCAAAGGCATCAACAAGAAGATCTTCAAGGGCGGCATACTCAGTTTTAGTAGTTTGATCAGAAACGGCGAAGAGTTCTTTTTCGGCGGCACCAAGCATGGCAGAGACGTCAGTAGCGCTGTCATAGGCTTGATTGGTGATCTCGGTACCAGCACGAATTAGACGACGGCGAATAGAAGCTTGTTCTACTAGCTTGGCATAAGATAAGACATTGGATGCTGTGGGAACAACATTGGTTAGTTCGGTGAGATAGGGGGCGCCACCAACTTCTTTAATTAGTTTTTGATTATTAAGCTCTGATCTTAAAGTGAGTAGATCGATGGGCTGGCTATGCTCATAGAGAGACATCATGGCGCGATAAATGGTGCCATGTTTTTTCTCGTAGAAGTCAATTGGTTTGATTTTTTCGAGAACTTCCGGAAAGGCGGAGTCATTGAGCAAAATCGCACCTAATAGCGAACGTTCGGCGTCGATATCTTGTGGTGGAATGCGACCACCAAAAAGTTCTGGATCATTCTGAGAGATGGTCTTCTTTTTGGATTTCTTTTCTGTAGTATCTTTTGATTCTGCCATAACTAATCTCACCTATTTTTTAAAATGGGTTATCGGTGACCTCCTGTATATCACCCATTATAGCAGAAAGTGAGCTTAAGTTTGGTGAGGATGTGTCCAGCTTGGCGGTCTGCCCAGCTGCAGCCTGGTCAAAGGAGACGGCGGTTTTTGGAATAACATCGGTGTCAGGATTTTTCACAGTGAGATTGATTGAATTGATGGCGCCGCGAAGAATGTCGAGGTTATTTTTTTGGCTTAAAATGCGCCAATAGACTGGCCTTTCAGGGTAAATATCGAAATCCTTACCATTAATCAGGAAGAAGGATTTTTTAAGGGCAGTAAGAAGAGTGGGGTTTACGTTAGATACGTTAGCAACAAAGCCATTAAAGTTAAAGCTGCCGGCGGAGTCAACAACGGCTTCAGGTAGAGTTGGTGGAGCAACTGGGGTGAGATCTTCTGGCTCGACCGGAGGAAGTGCGTGTTCAGCCTTGTGGTTTTTAGCGTTCTTAACAAGTTGATTACGGATACTAGCAAAGGCGCTGGAGGCTTCGGATTTTTTCTGAGTCGTTGAGTGTGAAGGGGGTGAAGACTCAGCTGCGGGAGCTGAGTTCATAACCTTATTGGAGGCTAGGGCTGAATTCGAGGCTTGGGATGTGGCTGGAGGGCTGGCTGTTTTTGGAGTGAGACTTTGGTTGGTAGAAATAAGGGCTACGGTTAGTTTTGCTTCTAGAAAATTACCAGTAACGGAAAAAAGTCGCTCAATGAGAGGCAGGGTTTTTGGGGAAGGGGCTTTAATAATTTGTTGAATTAATTCTGTGGTGATAGAGTCGGCAGTAAAGCCAGCATTAAATAATTTTGAAAGAGTCTCTGTGATCTTGGCGGTGTCGGATTCTTGGTAGGCTTGGAGTAAATCGGAGATCCCTTGCTGACTTGGAATACCTAGAGCTTCAGAGACGGCAGTTTCGTCGATCTGTTGTTCTTTATCGCTAATTGTGCTGAGTTGATCGAGAATAGATAAGGAGTCTCTGAATGAGCCGCCGCCCCTTTCGGAGATGATTCGAAGAGCATCATCGGAAATATTAATTCCCTCTTGATCAGAAATTTTCCTGAGAAAGTTTTGCATTACTTCTGGTTCGGCTAGACTGAAACGGTAGATTTGAGTGCGCGAAGCAATGGTAGCGGGAATTTTTTCGGGGTTAGTGGTGGCCATAATAAAGACAACGTGAGCAGGTGGTTCTTCAAGAATTTTAAGTAAGGCATTAAAAGCGCTGGTTGATAGCATATGTACTTCGTCGATAATATAGACTTTGTATTTACCAGTGGTGGGGATGATCATGGCTTTTTCGCGTAATTCACGAATATTATCAACGCCAGTAAAAGTGGCAGCATCGATTTCGATAATATCAACATAAGAATCTTCTAGTTGGTAATCGAATTGATTAATTTCGTGTGCAAAGATGCGAGCGACGGAGGTTTTTCCGCAACCTCTTGGACCAATGAAAAGATAGGCGTGGGATATCTTGTTTTGCGCGATGGCTCCCTGTAGTTGATGAATAGTTTTATCTTGTCCAACAACATCAGAGAGTTTAAGGGGACGGTATTTACGATATAAGGCCTTCATTAGAAATATTCTAGCATATGTCGGTGCGGAGGGAGAATATTGATTGGTGAGGTTTTTAAAAAACACCCTAGCCAGGGTGTTTTTAATAAAACTAAAGACTCACTACTAGAGAGAGGCTTCCACGGCAGCCCAGTTGGCCTGGTCGTTGTTGGCTGGGATAACCACAGAGACCTGTGCTCCTTCACGAAGACGGAAGTAAGTTACGGAAGCATAGAGAATTTCGTACTCACGGCCGTTTACTTCAACAAAATATTTATCGTCATGATGAGTTAAAGTTCCAATGACGGTTTTGCGTTCAACTGGTCCGATCTGCTTGTAGAGGAATTTACCTTCAGGGGTAATAGTGAGCTTCATAATGTCACCCTCAACGAGCTTGGACTTACTGGCGTAGTTTGCTGGAACTGGATAGTTTTTGCCATCTTGATCAATCATGATCTGACCGTCAAAAACACCCTCAATAATTTTACCTTCGGGTCCGGAAACTACAACTTCTCGTGGGGCGGTGATTACATCACCATCACCAACTACGGAAATGAGTAGTTCTTTGGCTGCGGCTAAATTGGTTTCCGCTTCTTGAATAAGCGAGCGGAGTCGTTTTATTTGTTTTTCTGGTAGAGAAGACATCACCACGCATCCTTGCTGTTTAATATAATATTAGTATTATATTATTTGATTACATTAAAAAATTGAAA
>CAUSFJ010000071.1:0-3111 GCA_963531135.1 uncultured Candidatus Saccharibacteria bacterium
ACAATTATGCAAATGAGCGAAAGTAGATTAAGCGATGTTATTCCAAAATATCAAATGCCAGAAGGCCGATATTCAGTAGAAGGAGAAGGCTCTTTTGGTGAGAGTGAATTCTTCTGGGTTATCAAAAATCAGTCGACTAATCAAAAATATCTACTAGTGAATACTTACTCACATCATGGTGTCGAGGCTGAGCTTGAGTGTTATCGTGAGGGAGGATTCGAAAATTTAGAGGCTATCCCAAGAAGAATTGAAACTTTGGAAATCGCAAGTTATGCGGATGACGAAATTTCTAAATATTTATTTGGGATGTTTTCGCTTTTTGAAATTAAATCATAAAAAAGAGGAGTATAAAATACTCCTCAATAAAATGGTTTCCAAGAATTATGGGCATATGCTTTTATCCCAGATGGTGATATATTCAGTGTTTGGTTCTCTTAAAAACACAATATTCCCACTTGAATTTTGAATAATCGCATGGCTATGTCCAGGTCCATCTGGTACGCCGTTGGCACCACCGAATAGGTAGTCGGTAAATTGGTCGGGCTTCTTTTTATTTGGGTATTTCTTAGCAGGATACCCCATAAAAGTTAGTCCAACTTCGATTTTTTCTGGCGATATAATCTCGACACTCGAACCGATACACCCCTCATATCCACCTAAATCGATGGCGACATGCCAGAATCCACCTCGTGGAATGACAACATAGTACGGGCTACGAGTAATATACCCACCTAGATGCATGAACGAAATGTCCATTTTGTAGTACATAAAATTAGCGGAATCCAGGACGCATACATTTGCAGTAACATCAAGAGAAACGACAACCGTTGTACCTTCTACAAGATAACCTAAATCATAATGTACGAAATCTAATCCATACACCCCCTTTCATAATCACAATGAATAAACCTATTGGTAAGGAACTTTTTGTTTTAAATAACAAAACAAAAATTATGAGCATCTTAGATTACTCTGATTTTATTATGATACAAAAATAAAATATGTCAAAATCCCTATTAAGGTTCTGAGTTAATGCGACTAGACTCAGAAAACAGATTAAAAAATTAATCATGATCACAAAACAAGGCCAAATTATTGACGTTTCTGCTTTAATTTGATAATATGGGTATATCGAAGTTCTTGCACGGCGCCGAAGGTACCTACCGCAGGAGCTTCTTTTTTTGGTTTGTAGTATGATATGGTGAAGGGTATGAATCAGTCCTCCATATAGTTTCGGCTATATGCAGCAATCGGTCTGATTTTTTTGAGCGTATTATGATATGATTAAATTAATAGTAAATAATTTAATCCAAAAAAATATGGTAATTAATACACTTAGAAACCTCGATCAGACGACGGATGATGTATCCGATATGACGATCCCGGAACAAATGCCTTCGTTTGAAGACCATATACAAAGAAAAGATTTCTCCGACAAAAGGCGTAATTTTGAAAAACCGCAAGACAATTCCGATATAGTCGCTTCCACAGTAGTAGCATATATTCGTTCAGACCTTACGAAGAAAAATGATTTCTATGGCAAGATAATGAAAAGTGAATCCGAAAGATGGTATCCTGATATCAGAGGAACTAGAACTAGGGCCGCCGCTGAATTTGAAACATCGATGTTCGAAGAATGGAAACAAAATCTTCTAAACATGAACGGAAAGACTGCGGTAAAAAAATATGGAGAGAATCCAAAAACCTTCGAATCGCTCAAAAAATTACATAATTATCTGATAAGTGGAAATGATCCGAAAAATATGCCTGAATTTTTGACATATTGTTTTGATGGCGATGATGACGGCTTTGACGTTGCAATACGACACCTGACCTATAACCACGACAGCGGAGGCGGCTGGAACTATTATTCGTCAAAAAATGAAAAAGTTGGGTTAGAACAACCGATTCGTGCTGATGGACGACTTTATTTGAATGCTGAACCGATGGATACTTACGACATTGCTGGCAAATTTGTATCTGCTTGCAGAGAATCTGGGCTTCCGTACGAGTTCAAGATAAATCAATTTGCGGATCGTGCCGATGCAATGGTATTTTATATTGATAATGGTAATTTTGACGGGTATTTTGGAATTTTAAACAAGATACTCACTGAGAATCCGCAAATTAAGAAACGTATAGGCAAACCACCTCGCTTAACAGAAAAAGTAAATGATGTAATAGGGTATGGCGATGAAAATGGCGGTATGTCATATAACGACCGCATGTGCACAAAATTTCAGACGGCTATCGAGCAGGTCTCTGCAGATCAAGCCGCCGTTGCGCCATCACTGTCAGTTCAAGAGCGCGCCAAGGTACTCTATGTTAATTTTCATGAACAATTTATTACTGCGATACAAGAAAAATTGCAAAAATAACTAAGCGGAGAAATCTCAATGATATAGAATAAGTTCTAAGTTTTAAATTTTAAAAATAAAAATAGAGTTCTTCGAACTCTATTTTTTATTTCTTCTCATGGAGCCGCCTAGTATAAATACAGTCGTCCCATTCGTCGAAATAAAAATAGAACATAAATGTTCTATTTGTTTTTTCTCCTCATGGAGCCGCCTTCGAGATTTGAACTCGAGACCCCTTCCTTACCATGGAAGTGCTCTACCACTGAGCTAAGGCGGCGGGTCATGCATAAACATGAATGGTGCTGGAGGTAGGACTCGAACCTACGAAGGTGTAACCCGAGAGATTTACAGTCTCTTGTCATTGCCGCTAGACTACTCCAGCTTTTAAAATTCATCCACCTGCTGGCGTGAGCCAAGCCCAGACAGATAGGAATATTATAGCAAGGTGGGGCGGATTTTTCAACAGGTTTCTGGAAAGAAAAGACATGGAAAAAATTCATAGAGTCTAGAGGTGTAGTCGTGGGATATGGAGTTTGTTTTTTAGAAAATAAAAAAGGAGCGCTTCTGGGCGCCCCATTTTTGCGCAAGATTGCGCGTTTTGCAATTTTTTAGGTTTAAGTTAGGTATTCAGGTTTGGCTCTTTGTTTGAAATTAGGTATGAGTTTAAGTTTTAAGTTGAGTTGTTTTTACCTAATTTCAATCGAGCTTAGCTATTTTGGGACCGCCGTGGTGGTGATAGAAAGAAATAATTTTC
>CAUSFJ010000072.1:0-3092 GCA_963531135.1 uncultured Candidatus Saccharibacteria bacterium
TTTTTTGGGAACTGGATTCTTGTTGCAACGATTGGTTTTTACGTTTAGAAAATAGCCCTCAGGACAGGTTTTCATTTTTTGTGGGGGAAATTTCTTGCAGCGCTTAGTTTCGGGATTTAGATATTGACCACTGGGACAGGTTTTTTCTTCTTTTACAACATTTTTTCCATTTGCGTCCGAGGGTTTACTTGTAGCAAAGGTTGATGCTGGCAATATGAACAGAGAGCAGAAATTTAAAAATAGGAGAGCCGAATAGATTAAATATTTGAATTTATGTTCACGTTTATATGGAATTCTAATACGTGGTTGCGCTTCCTCAGAAATAGAGGACTGACCTTGATATATACGTGAACAGCTGCAGTGGGATGGCTGCCGTTTCTTCCCTTCTAAGCTTGTTTTTTGGCGTGGTGCTTGTGATGCTTTTTGCATAGTATTACCTCATTTAATTTCTAATGAGCTGAATGTATATTTATGAACTTCTTTTGGCAAGCATTAGCGTGATTGTTTTAATTGTAATAGATAGGAAAAAATACTTTTTGTGTTTAGCACAAGCAAGATATAATCTAGCATAAGCAAGATATGATATAATTTAAGTATGGAAGGTCTTACAATATTCTCGGCGATCGGCGTGATTGTCTTAGCTGCTTTAGCGCATGCCACTTTGCAGATGAATCTTGGGTCACTACTTCTGCTTTACCACGAAAGTTTGGGTAAACATATAAAGAAAAGAACAAAATTTTTAGTTTCTAACTATATTTTTGGAGTATTTTTTCTGGTATTAACAAGTCTGGCAGCAACAGCTTATTTTGTCTTTCTCTTTTTTGGAGCTAATCTGTCAACGATTTGTCTAGTAGTTTTAGCCGTGGTGCTTGTGGCTTTAACCCTTTGTATTTGGTTATTTTATTACCGCACTGGAAGATCAACTGAACTATGGTTACCTAAGCCAGTTGCAAAATATATTATGAAACGAGCAAAACAGACAGATAGCAATATTGAGGCCTTTGCACTGGGATTGCTCGCAAGCTTCGCTGAAGCACCATTCTTCATCGTATTAATGTTAATTACCGCAGATAGTTTATTAAAACTCTCCATGCCATTACAGATTGCAATGTTGATTTTATATACAGTAATTGCCCTACTGCCATTAGTAATTTTAAGATTAGCCGTGAGACATGGAAAGACAGTGGTGGAGATTCAAAAATGGCGTCTTAACAATAAAAACTTTTTGAAGGCCCTATCTGGGATATTGTTCATCACCTTAGCAATCTTCCTATTGGCATTTAGAATTATTCAAAAATAAATGATAAAGAGGTGAGTGAAAATGGGAATACTTAAAAATCGTCAGGCAAAGGAGCTAGAATTTTCGGAAAAGCAATTAATGCTAGATTTAAAAAAAGAAGCTAAGGCTTTAAATCTGGAACAAGGGGCAGCAGAATTAATTGCAAAGGAAGTGACGAAAAAAGTAAGTCAATGGGTGACAGATAAAACAGCGATTACACAATCTGATCTCGACCGTAAAATTGTTGCGGAGGTAAGAAAATACAATAAGGATTTGGCATTTATTTTAGGGGAAAGGAATAAAATTATATGAAAAAATTTGATTACGACTTAGTGGTGATTGGCGGCGGCGCGGCAGGTATTGCGGGGGCAATGATGGCAGCAGCGGCAAAAAAGAAAGTAGCAATTATTGAAAAGGATTTAATTGGTGGAAGTAATACGCTTTGCGCTTATTCACAATTAATGGCCGGAAAAATCTCACAACTATTATGCCAAGCACGAGAAGGATCAAGTGTTGGATTAAATTCTGATCAGTTGAAAATAAATCTTCCTTCAATGTACAGTGAGATACAAAATAAGACAGAGGAGTTTATTGAGGCGAAACAGAGAGAGCTAATTGAATCAAAGGTTGAAGTGATTAGGAGCAGTGCAAGATTTATTTCTCCTATTGAGGTAGCAACGGATGAAAGAACTATTACGGCAAAGAAATTCTTAATTGCAAGCGGTACAACAATGAGCACCGGAGAGGTTGCTGGGCTTGAAGAAACCGGCTTTGTGACACCTGCGGAATTATATTTGGGACTGCCACGTATTCCAAAAGTGGCACTAGTAATTGGCGCTGGGCAGAGTGGGGTGGAGGCGAGTGAGTTTCTAGCAAACCTTGGAAGCTCGGTAATTCTAATAGAGATGAATAACCGCATCTTACCGAAAGAAGACCTCGAGGCATCGAAGATTATTGAAGCAAAATTCAATCAAAAGAAAAGTATTAAGATTTTGACAGAAACTAAGGTGGTAAGTGTTGAAAATGATGGAATTCAAACTTTAGCGACTGGTAGGAAGACTAAAGTAATCAAGGCTTCACTACTCCGAGGAGGGCAGAAAAAATCCGTACGAGTAGAATGCGTAGTGTTGGCTGCTGGGCAGAAACCAGAGTTAGACTTAGGACTTGAAAATGCCAATGTAAAATATACGTCTGAAGGAATTCTAGTCTCTAATCAGATGCAAACTTCAAATAAAAATATATTTGCAGCGGGAGGTGTGGCCACAATAAAGGAAAACAAAAAGATTAGTGATTTTCCATTCAGCTCTTACGAGAAAGATACTTACGAGGGGGCAATTGCGGCTTCAGTAGCGTTTAATGGTCGATCAAAAACTATTGTCGAAAATAATGGATTCGTACGGATGACCAATACATATCCAAAAGTAGCAAGCGTAGGAATAACTGAGGAGCAATGCGCGGCGATGGGCTTAAAATATATAAGTGCCATATCTGGATTAACGCAGAAAGAGGCAACCTGGAGCCCTAGCGCAGAAGATGGATTTGTAAAAATAATTTGCAATCGTGAAAAGAAAATTCTTGGAGCAACAATTGTAGCGCCAAATGCAGAGATATTAATACAAGAGATAAGTTTAGCAATGCGAAACGGATTAACAGTGGTTGATGTGGCTGCTGCCCCACATGTTGGAATGAGTCTAGCTGAAGCCGTCAGAGTAACCGCGAGAAAATTATTATAATTAGATTTTGAGATCTGGGGTTGACAACTTAATTAAACGTAAATATAATTAAGTTGTTCTATCTCGGGTTATATAATACT
>CAUSFJ010000073.1:0-3088 GCA_963531135.1 uncultured Candidatus Saccharibacteria bacterium
CGCTATGCCTAGAATGGCTAAAATATTTTGATCCATAAATGTGAAACCTCCAAAATGATAGTAATGATTTGATTTTAGCATAAAAAATTTGGGAGATGAAATAAAGCCTAGAGTTGAGTACGATTTGTGAGGGCGGCACCTAAGGTGATTTGGTCGGCGAAGGAGAGATCGACGCCCAGAGGAAGACCTCGAGCTAGTCGCGTGACTTTGAGATTAGGATATTTGCCGGATAGCACGCGTTGTAAAAGAAGAGCAGTACTCTCACCTTCAACACTAGGGTTGGTGGCAATAATAATTTCTTGCACCTTATCATGCTCTACCCGTGAGATGAGCTCCTCAATATGAAGTTTGTCGGGGGTGATGCCATCGATTGGTGAAATGGCGCCGCCAAGTACATGATAGGTACCGTGGTACTGTTTGGTTTGTTCGATGGCGTAGATATCTAGAGGTTCTTCAACAACAAGAATTGTACTTCTGTCGCGCTCTTCTTTATCATAAAAAGGAGAGACTTCCTCGTTGTGGTTGATCAGTGCGAAGGTGATGGGGCAGGTCTTCACATCGGAATGGAGATGATTCAGAGCATCAATAATAGTGTCTGTGATTTTTTTATCGGCACGAAAAAGATAGGTAGCATAGCGTTCGGCCGTGCGTGGACCGACTCCTGGGAGATTCCCAAGTGCTTCAATGGTATTTTCTAGGGCTTGTGGCAACATTTGATTACATGCCGAGGCCAGAAAGACCGCCAAGTTGACCCATGAGAGGTTTCATTTTATCTGTTGCAATTTCTTGAGCTTTAGCGTAGCCGTCGCGGAAACAGTTTTCGATCCAGCGTTCAAGCTCAGAAATATCATCAAGATCAATGCGTGAAGGGTCGATAGAGACTTTTTTAACCTTAAGTTCGCCTGTAATTTGGACAACAACGGCACCGTCGCCGGCTTCAACTTCTACGATCTCGTTTTTTAAGTCTTTTTGGGCTTTTCTTAATGTATTAATCATTTTCATCTGGTCAAAAGTAGCACCCATAGAACATCTCCTTATATATTTATTATTTTACTTATTATAACAGATTACTTTACGGAATATAGGTATAGACGATCAGAGTTTTGGGATTTTGAGGAGGTATAAACTTTTTGAAGTTCTAATTGCGTATGGTTGGTTTTGCCAATGGTGTAGATCTTTGAGTTTTTAGGTAGGCTACTTACGTCCGTAGTGATGTAGTAGTTGAGCGAGTCTCTGAAGATTGGCTTAACGGTGTTGGCGGCAATTAATAGTTTTGAAAAATCATCGTTTTCGTCAAGGAGTAGGTAGTCACCAGCTTTTGCATGGGTAAGAATCATAGACAGATCACTATTGAATTGATTAGCTACTGGGGCGGCATAACGATAGCCAGAGATAAAATGTGAAAGATCTGAGGTGATCATCGTAAAGAGGAAGATAGCGATTGGAATTACACCGAAGAGCTTCGCGTAAGGGTTTTCAGGAAAAAGATTGTACCATTTGTAAATAATATAACGTAGGCCATGTGCGATGAGAATAGCAAAAGGCAGGATTAAGAGAACGGCGTAATCGGTGTGGAAGCCAGAGATGAGGATAGTGAAAATAATTAAGAAAATTGCAATAGAGTTTCGACTGGCAAAAAAGCCTTTAAAGGTGGAGACTAGGCCAATAATAGCAATGAAGGCGGCGGGTAGACTAATTTGAGGTGCGAGGAAGATGCTTTCTATGACACCATGCCAGGTGAAAAATGGTAGGAAGGCTTGCTTGAGATTATTAAAATAAGTGGAAAGTTTAAAGTCGCCTGAGTAAAGAAGCGGTTTAATGGTTTCTGGGTGCTGTAAGAAGATGAAACCCATAAAACCGAATCCGACTAAAATAAATAAACTAACGAGAATAAAGGGGAGGCGGGGGAGGTTTTTAATGGTGAAGCGAAGGTGCGGATGAAGGATGGTATAGATGAGAATGAGGATGATGAGATAAATCATATAAGGGGTGAAGCTGGAAAGAAATAGGGTGAAAGCAAAGATGAAGGACCAAATTGGGGCGGGTCGTTCTTTGCCTTGAACCTTGGAGCCAAGCCAGAGTAGTAAGGTCGGCCAGAAGACGACCATAATAAGAGGAGTGCCGTTACTTACTAGGAAGAGAAAGTTTGAGGAAAGGACGGCAATAATACTGGCGATAATGGCGGTGTTATTTTTAAACCAGCGGTTTAAGAGAAGAATCAGAAAGAAGCCTAGAAAACCACCAATAATGATACTTGGAATAATGACGGAATAGGTGGTAATACCAATGAATTTAAAGACGGTTTTTTGGAGAAGGCGATATGGGAGATCAACGAGTTGTCCATCAAAAATACTGCGAAGGTTGAGATTTTGGCTGGCGGTAGCAGAAGTGGTCTCGCTAGTTGATAGACCGGTAAGAGCGATTTTTGGTACAAAAAGTATTAATGTTAGAAAACTGGCCGCGAGAAGGATGTAGCCAATAATGAAACGATTTTTGTAAAGAAAATATTTATTTGGATTTAATTTACCCACGTTAATATTTTAGCATGAAAAATAATTTCGTGCTATTCCCTGGTTTTATCAAGTGACATAAAACGGAGGAGTTCAGGATGGAAGTAGAGTTCAATTTTGCCGATAGGCCCATGACGGTGCTTGGCCATGAGAAGTTCAGTGACATTGGTCGGTTCGTAGCCATCTTCTTGATGATAGTAATCGGGACGGTGCAAGAACATCACAAGGTCTGCATCCTGCTCGATGGAGCCGGATTCACGAAGGTCGGAGAGGACTGGGCGTGGATCATCACGACCGGTAACGCCACGAGAAAGCTGAGCAAGGGCGATGACGGGTATCTCTAGTTCACGAGCAAGGGTTTTGAGGCCACGAGAGATTTCGGTGACCTCTTGTACACGGTTACCAGCATAACGATCAGAACCAGAAATAAGCTGGAGGTAGTCTACGATAATGAGACCAATATCGTGATCATGGGCGGCGCGACGGGCTTTATTGCGAAGTTCGAGGACGGTCATTGAGCTGGTGTCGTCAAGATAAAGCGGAATTTCGCTCATTTCACCTAGGGCGTCACCAATTTT
>CAUSFJ010000074.1:0-3076 GCA_963531135.1 uncultured Candidatus Saccharibacteria bacterium
AATAGTTATTTTTACGATACCATTCCTGTCGGCCGGCTGAAGCGTATTCCACGGTTCCATACTTCTACCAGATGTACCGTATGCATAAGAAACAGGTTCACCCATTAGCCCAGTATGTCCCTGTCCTCCTCCTGCTCCTGCCCCCACTACGGAACTCATTGAATAATCGCTTAGTTCTGCATTCCCACCAAACCATCCTCCTCCTGCTCCTGGGCGTCCTGCCGCTTCAACGGAAACCCTTGGATAAATTGCTCCATGTGAGGGGGCGGAGGCACCGAAGCCAAGACCACCACCTCTGTAAGCTTTTCCTCCTTCAGGAAATCTAAAGTTGGAATAATTTGGATCAGATAAACTTCCGAGGTATTTTGGGTTTCCCCCCGAACCTCCTCCGTGTCCTCCTCTAGCAATAAATGCTCCGCCTGCTCCACCCCCAGCCACTATTTGTCTATCAATCATATTATAGAATTTCATGCTCGTGATATCGGCTGCCTGATTTGTTGTTTTAACCTTTAATCTTATTTCAATTGCTGGACCAGCATTTCCAGCCTCCAAATGAGTGGCTGCTGGCGTCCCAGTATAGTTAAAATAAACAAGAACATAATCCCCAATTTTTTGGGTATAAACATCGCTGAGACTAGCATAGTTAAGGTCGTAATAGGCTAAAACTCCTTCAAAATCAGCATCCGGCAAGTTTACAGTTTTAATCACAGCTTGATAATGGCCTATTGGTAAATTTGCCCATGGCCCATCATTAAGAAGAATGTTTGACGGGTCTCGCCAACCGTCCGTACGTTTATCACGATGGTGAATAAATTGTACATAATCATCTATTTCGTAAGGTCTAATATCGGAGCTTCCTCCACCCCCTGCACCACCCCAGCTATATATATTAGTTCCAGGCACAAGTAGTCCGCTTGCTCCATTACCACCTCCATTAAATCCACCTTTGGCATCATAAGGCGCTGCTCCCCTATCATGTGCAGATTGACCCTTTCCACCCACAAAAACCATAACCTTCTCATTTTCATTATAGCTCCTTGTTCCGCGACTGTAGCCACCAAGTCCCGGCATCATAACCTCATTTGAACCATACCAAGTTTGGGTCGCTTGTGCTGGTGTTCGATCTCCTCCGCTAGCACCCATAAGCTCGAATCGATAATGTGCATCCATAGGAAAAACCATCTCTTGAGGCGTTCCAGTATAGTTGAATGTAGTTACGGCATTAACAAACTCAATTGCATTCTGTCTTGAGAAGGTATATCCATATGGTTTTGTTACTACAACAACATCCGTCTTTTGTCCTGGCATAAATCTAGGGTTTGCTGTACTAAAATCAACAACGCACCTAAATTTTACTCCGTCCTTATTTTTTACAAAAGAAGCTGGGCTTATTTCACAGGGGAGTCCTCCTACAGTAGCAGAATACATATCCTTGTTGGGTCTCGCCATTGACTGGTCAAATTCTAATAATGGTATTTCAACCTCAAGTAAATGTTTTGCTTTTGTATTATTACTTTTTGTTATTATATCCCCGTCTGGCATCAAAGGTACCTTATTATAGTTCATGGAGCGTATTGGAAACTCCGCTGTTGAGCTGGTATTAATTACCGCAGAGTATACTAAGGGTGCAGAATGATAAGAACCACTTGGAAGGTCTGTTCCTACATGAGTGGCAAATTCCACTGACGCATGTTCATTAGTTACTGGGCCATTGTTCTTTGAAATTAAACAAGATTCACTTAACGTAGCTATCGTACAAAGTGGAATTAAATAATCCTGGCTTCCTTTCTTTACAAATATTCCCCAAGAATTTCTATCCAAATTTGATTTCTGAATTTGGTTAGCTGTTAGATTATTATAAGGTATCTCATGCAGCCCATCAGAAGTCTTTAATTTATTATCAGCCCCTGTGATATATAGCTTATATCCAGTTGGAGAGTTTGTCGTGACATACACTCCTGCATCGGCTTTTAAGGTCTGATTAAAAGAAGTATTATCAATTCCAAAATTCACGGCTTTTTGATATGTCATAGTAAAATATGCACCACTTGTCGCGGTTTCAGTGCTTTTAGTTTCCGTGCCACCATACGTTACCACCGCATAAGTACTTGAATAAATCAGCAGGGAGATTGTAAAAACTGCAAGGCAGCCCAAGAAACTAAAGACTGGTAGTAGGTTTTTACCCAGCTTTCTCCTTGTAATTTTTTTCATATTTATTTTTGACCTTCCTGTTATATATATATATATATATTCTTATGACTTCCTAAGAATATAATCATTACCATTATAAGTAAGAACTCAGCTTAAGTCCATCTTTTTTGCCTAAAATCTTTCATGATATTTTTAGTTGCCGTAACTAAAACACAAGTGTATAATTATATAAAAATGTCAATAAAACGGAGGACAGGGTGGTTAATACTGGTAAGGATAAAGAAAAAACCGCTATGGAAAAACAGGGAAAAACAACAAGATCAAGTGGCGACCCCCTAGTGGGGCGATCGATTAGTCGCGAGACTGATCATCTGCAAACTCGCACCTCAAGTCGTGCGGGAACTAGCTCTTCTCAAAGAGTAGTTCGTCAAGAATCTGTCAAAACTGAAAAATCTTCTACTATGAAAAAATCTGAAACTAAAGCTCCCAAGCGTTCGATCTTCCATAAAAAAGATCAGAAAATGAATCTCTATTCATCTCTTATTTATCGCTCTCGTGCCAAGAAAGAAGCAAAAGCTCGTAAAGATGCCGAAGAGCTTGCCAAACTTCCTAAAGATCCAGTTAAGCGCTTCTTTGCCAGACTTCATCCAAAGCGTGTTTTCCGTTTTATCTTCTCAAAGAAAGGTCTCTTCTTCTTCCTAAAATCTGCCGCCGTCCTTTTCCTTATCTCTGTTATTGCTATTGGTGGCCTTTTCCTCTATTACAAAAAAGATCTCGATGAGATCCGCCTTGATCAAATGAAAGTTTCAGGCACCGTCAATACCTATCTAGATCGTAATGGTCAACTTCTTTGGGAAGATAAAGGCGATGGTGATTACCGACTCGTTGCAGACGGCGAAAATATTGCTACTTATATGCGCCAGGC
>CAUSFJ010000075.1:0-3041 GCA_963531135.1 uncultured Candidatus Saccharibacteria bacterium
GATCGAATTAAACTTCTTCAAAGCACAAAGGGGGCAGATCCCTCAAATCAGGGAATTGTCAAGCTATACGTAATACTTTTACCCTACGCCATTATCTTTGGTCAGGAAAAATCTTGGCGCAAATCACTTGAGCATTACTACACATTAGTCGACGAACGTGATCTCACTTTACCACTTTACTATAGCTTCTCCAGTTCCAGCTTACGTAGTCTCAGCAGTAGCTTAAATAGTTCAGTCACTGTACCAGGAAGTGGTTCCGGCTCTGGTTTTTCAGGCGGCTTCTCCGGCGGCGGTGGCGGCGGGGGCGGCGGGGGCGGTTGGTAATGCGCATCGCCCTCTTTACGGATATTTATCTCGATATCCCGGGCGGCATTCCATCTTCGATTAAGGCTCAAAAATCCGCGCTCCAAAAGCTGGGGCATAAGATCACCATCTTTTGTCCCGGAGACCAAATAAATAATACCGAAAAAGACCTCTATATTGTTCCAACCCACCGTCTTTTGCGCCCCAACCAGGCCCCTCTGGCCAAAAGACCTAAGAAAATCCTACGCACTATAAAAAAAGAGTATCCAGTTTTCTCTGATTATTTTGACCTCGTTCATGTGCACTATGAGGCCAGCTGTAGTATTGCTGGAGTTAAACTCGCTAAAGAATATAAATTAAAACTCATTCAGACCATGCATGGCCGAGAAGATATCGCCATTAACACCAATCTTCCTGCTCCCACAAAGTATCTTGTAGCTAGGCTGCTCAATATTATGCATTCTATCAGCCTCGGCAAACTGTCATCTAAAACAGAAAGACTACCTAGAAAGGATAGCTTCTTAATCAAAAATTCCGTTTGTCAGAATATGTGGCAACTAATGGTACGACAGGCCAATCTTGCCGACGCCGTAGTTTCTCCCTCCGCCCATTTTGCTAAAAATCTTAAGCAGTACGGCGTAAAAAAGCCGATCCACGTTATTTCCAACGGCGTCGACGACTCCTATTTGCAAAATTTAAGTTTCTCTATTCGCATTCTTAAACCAAACGAACATTTGCGCATCATCTGGAATTCCCGACTCTCTAAGGAAAAACGCATCATACCTTTCCTTCAATCTGTCGCAAACTCAAAACATAAGGATAGAATCGATTTAACTATTATTGGTGACGGCAATCAAATGCAAGAAGCTAAAAATTTTGCAAAGTCACACCTTCAGTCTAGTCAAATTAAATTTTTAGGAATTGTCCCGCACGAACAAATTTTCAATTTTATGCAAAATCAGCATATTTCAGTGATTAATTCATACGGTTTTGATACACAAGGTATGACTATCCTAGAGGCCGTCGCCTGTGGTTTACCCATCCTCTACGCAGATCCTGCCATGGATGAAGTTGTTCCAGAGCATAGCGGGCTTCGTTCTTCAAACGACTCAGTTGCTGCTATGACCGATGCTATCGATCAACTCTTTGCGCACCCCGCGCTAATTGAAGAAATGAGTAAAAATGCTATGAAAGCCAAAGACTCCGTTCTTCAATCCACGCAAATCAGTAAACTATTAGAGCTCTACCTAAAGTAGAGCTCTTTTTAATTAATATTTTCTGAAGATTTTCTTCTCGATAATTTTTTCTTGCACAAAGCCTATGAAGAATTTAAAATAAATCACAGCTAATAATTTTTCAAAGAAAACCATAGTTGGTAAGACTAAGCAAGCCGTAATTGCAAAAACAATCCAGCCAAGATAAGAAATGTTAAATGTCACACCAAATAAGTCTTGCAAGAAAATCATACAGAAGATCATACCAAACCCACAGCCCCCTACGATTAACTTCTTCCAGATATTATCAAATGGACGGCAAATTCTGTATAAGTAAACTAAACCTACAACTTCCCACGCTAAGACGCAGAGCATCCCAAGCTCCACTTGTCCGATATGTAGTGCCCGTGTTACAAATACTAATGCCCAGATCACTACAACATTTGTCATTGCTGCTGGTGTAGCTTTTGATAGAACATTCAAAATAAAATTACCTTTAATTAAATTCTGATTAGGAATCTGCGCCAAGAAGAAACTTGGTATACCAATTGTAAACATCGTCACAAGGGAAACCTGCGTCGGGAGCAAAGGATAGATCATACCAAAGCTAATCGACAAAATCGCTGCAATGAATGAAAAGATATTCTTCACAAGAAACAGGGAACCAGATCGCTCAAGGTTATTTACTACCTGTCGCCCCTCTTTGACAATTGCTGGCATTCTTGCAAAATCAGACTCTAGTAGGACTAGCTGCGAGGCCTGGACTGCCGCTTGCGAACCGGAAGCCATTGCCACAGAGCAATCCGCCTCTTTTAGAGCTAGCACATCATTCACGCCGTCCCCCGTCATTGCCACTGTACGACCAGCCGCCTTTAGGATTTTCACCATTTTTAGCTTCTCTTCTGGCTTCACACGGCCAAATACCGTATATTTTAAAACTGCCGCCTTGAATTCTTTGGCATCCTTAACGGTAGAAATATCTATATAATCTTCCGCTCCTTCTACTCCAGCCATTTTTGCTACTTCTGATACCGTTCTTGCATTATCACCAGAAATCACCTTGATTTTTACACCCTGCTCTTTAAAATATGCAAAAGTTGCTGGTGCAGTTTTTCTGATTTCATTAGATAACACAATCACGAGTAGTGGCCTAACTTTTTCCGTCAAAGCCATCTCTGTTTTCTCTTTTTTCCCAGACAGCTGTCCTTGATACTCACCAAATACCAAGGCACGATAGCCTTTTTCCGTAAACTGATTAAAGGTTTTTGCATATTTCTTAAAATCATCCCCCAGTACAAACTCAGGCGCCCCCACCACTAATGTTTTCTTTTTAAAACAAATACCACTATATTTATACTTTGAAGAGAATCCTAATACTTTTATCACCTCACCAGTAAGATCAGATAGCGGACTGCGTTCCTCGGCTGGCTCTTCTGATTTTTCAAAATATCGTTTCAAAGCCCGCATCGTCTCATTGTCTCCAGACTGCTCTGCCACTACTTTTTTCAAAAGCTGCTCAAACTG
>CAUSFJ010000076.1:0-2979 GCA_963531135.1 uncultured Candidatus Saccharibacteria bacterium
TAATTAAACAAAATAAGAGAGAAGGGTGAGATATATGATTCGTGTAATTGCTGGAGGGAAAAAGCACCAAGATTGGGTGGATATGGCGATTTCTGAGTATGAAAAAAGGCTAAAAAAGCCGTTTAATGTTGAGTGGCAGTTTTTTGATGAGGATAAGTTATTAAAATATTTAGAGGGGTGGCCATTTTCGGGACATGAGTTTGTGATGGTTTTGGATGAGCGTGGGACAAATATTTCTTCCGTGGAGTTAGCTAATAAACTTAACCAGGAATTCGTCGACGCTAAAGAGGTCGTAATTCTGATTGGGGGCGCCTTTGGTTTTACAGATGAAATTCGAGCTAGAGCTAATTTTGTGTGGAGCTTTTCAAAATTGGTTTTTCCCCACCAATTGGTGCGAGTAATACTAGCGGAGCAGATATATCGAGCGCAAGAAATTAATCTTGGGGGAAAATATCATCACGAGTAAAAAGTTTCCATCCATTCCCTTCTTCTATTAGTTTGCAATATATTTGGAAATCTGATACAATATTGTCAGTTACCATAGACAGTGACGGATCTAGCGTAGAGGTGTATAAATATTTACATCTTTAGCTTGGTCTTAATTAGGTCACCGAGGAAAATTCTTAAAATTGGTAACGGATTTTAACAATTCGTAGACTTCTTAACAATCAAGGAAAAACTTTTTATGGCAATTTCAAAAGATAAAAAGAATACATTGGTTGCTGATTTAACTGAGCTACTTTCAAACGCGAAGCTAACTGCTTACGCAAATTATCAGGGACTTTCCGTTGCTGATCTTGAGGATTTGCGTAAATCTGCTCGTGAGCAGGGCGTAAAGATCAAAATTGTAAAGAACCGCTTGGTTCGTGTTGCGATGAATGAAATCGCTGTCTATAAAGACACTGATACTACTCATCTAACTGGACAATTGGTTTATGCAATTTCTGATTCTGACGAAGTTGCTCCAGCAAAAATCTTAGCTGATTTTGGAAAGACACATAAGGCATTGAAGCTGGTTGGTGGTTTTAGTGAAGCTGGTCGCATGATCGACACTGCTGAAATTACTGCACTTGCTGCTCTTCCTTCCAAGAACGAATTGGTCGCACAGGTGGTTGCACAATTGCTTTCACCAGTCAACGATTCTATCTCTGGTCTTTCCGGTGGACTTTCTGGTATTGTTTCCGGCTTGGAAGCAAAGCTAGAAGCTTAAATTTAATATATCCTTCGGGTTTATATTGAAACAATCAATGTTGTAATGTTCTAAATGAACAAATATTAAATTACTAATTATAGAAAGGTCTAACATGGCTGATATTAAAAAATTAGCTGAAGAACTAGTAAATCTTACCGTTCTTGAAGTTAACGAACTCAAAAATACTCTTAAAGATGAATATGGTATTGAGCCTGCTGCTGCCGCTGTTGCTATTGCTGCTGCTCCTGCCGCTGCTGCTGAAGAAGAAGGCAAATCTGAATTCAACGTCGTTCTTAAAGACGCTGGTGCTCAGAAGATCGCTGTAATCAAGGCTGTTAAAGAGGCTACTGGCCTTGGTCTTGGTGAAGCAAAAGCTATCGTTGATGGTGCTCCTGCAACTGTCAAGGAAAAAGTTAAGAAAGATGAAGCTGAAGCTCTCAAGAAAACTCTTGAAGAAGCCGGCGCTGTTGTTGAATTAGCTTAATTAAAAACCGAGTCTACGAATTTATTTAAAAAATACCCTTCGGGGTATTTTTTGTTGGATAAATTACGTGTAATGAAATATTACGTCTAAGTTAGCATAAACGTTGTAGAAATAATGTTGTTATATTTATATAAACCTTTGCTTTATCTATTATGCTTGTGGTAGACTGATGGTAATCATGATAGTAAAAATTAAAAGTGCTATTCAAATTAAACAGATTAGTGGCTTGATTTTTTCACTTGTATGCTTCTTTGTATGTAATAATCACAACGTTTTTGCTGAATCGCTTTCAATGACTTTGAATGGAGTGGATGCGGGAAATGAATTGAATTTTAATTTTGATAAGGGGGCGCACGAGGCAGCTAAGGCACGTGATATTTTGATGAATGTTCGGACGGATAATCGTTCTGGATATAAGGTGATGATATCTAGTGCTGGGGCAGACTCGATTTTGAGGCCAAGCCAATCGGATAATACGGGTAGAATTATGCCACTTAGCACCAGCAAGGCTCTTGCAAATTTTAATGAGAAAGAATGGGGCGTATCGATTGATCAGACAAACTTTTTGGCACTTCCAAATAGTAGTTCACCAATGTTGGTGGTAAATAAGACTACGGCAAGTGCGCCAGGAATTGGTGATAGTTCAGGTGCGGGGATCCCAAAGATTAGTGTTGGAGTACGCGCAGGTGGTGACTTAATCGAAGATACCTATAGTGGTAATATCTTGATAACTGTGATCATGAATCCAGTCTTGAAAACGGCGACGTTCAAGAAAAATAGTATACATAATACGCCTTTGTATAGTGGAGGCAATAACTATCGCATGCCATTTGCACGATGCCCTAATACTGCTTTATACACCTTTCAGAGAACTAATCAGCTGAAAGCCGGTATTGGTAGTAGTTTTAACGAAGCTGAAACAGGATCAGATCTCCCTATTTATGTGTGGAATGATTACAAAGGTGGGAAGAATTATGTATTTTGGTATTCTGAGGCGGATATTGTTTATGCGCCGGAAGATGCAACCTTGTGGTTAAGTAGGGTGGCTAGTTTTAAAAGAAATAGTGCGAACTGCTTTGATGAAATTGACCTTGACGGGATTGATTTTTCGAAGACTGAGAAGATGGATTCAATATTCCTTCAAGATACTAATGCATTGCTTAGCACGAGCCCAAATTTAAAAATTTTACACCTCGAAAATATTAATGCTGCAAAAAATGCGGAGGCGGCTTTTGCATATACTAATCTAAGGGGACTTGATATGTCTAAGGTAACCTTTGAGAATGCCACGAGCTTTATGCAT
>CAUSFJ010000077.1:0-2943 GCA_963531135.1 uncultured Candidatus Saccharibacteria bacterium
AGTAGAAGATATACAATATCTTGTTCGTTTTGCTAATGAATTAGCAAAAAAAGGGTATCAATTGCCGGTGGTAGTTCGTGGTTCTGGGTTAGACCAAAGTGGGGCTGACCTAACCGAGGGTATGGTTATCTCAACCGAAAAACTAAATCAAATTCAAGAAATTGACGATCGAGCTCGCTTAGTCCGGGTGCAGGCTGGGGTAACGCTAGGTCAATTAAATTCAGCCTTAGCGCTCTTTGGTCTGCGTCTGCCAATCGAGGCGGATCCGCGCGAGACTATTGGCGGCCTAGTTTCAAATTTTTATACAGATAAAATTGCAAAAAAGTATGGCAGTATCTATTATTATGTTGATCGCATTGAGGCTGTCTTGTCTAATGGCGATCTCTTTCAGTCTCAAACCCTCACCCCTCGCGGACTCAGATATGTTAAATCTAAGAAAGATTTTGTCTCGACCCTTTACAGGAGAGTCGAAACGATTCGTCAGGAAAATAAGGAGCAACTAGAGGAACTAAAAAGACATAATCACGCTCGCACTGGCTATCATATGGTCACAGAGGTACAATCCACGCCAAATGAATTTGACCTGGCGCCCCTCTTTTTTGGCGCTCAGGGTAGCCTCGGTATTATTACCGAATTAATCATCAAGGTCATCCCGCTTTCGCGACCTACCAAACAGGCTCTGTTTGGTTTTCAGGATTTAAAAGCAGCTGCCAGCTTCATGTCAGAGCTAAAAAAACTTCAGCCTCTTCGTATCGATTTTTACGACCAACGTCTAATTAATCTAGGTCAAACTCACGAGCCAGAAACAAATCTAAATCTCGGTGAGGCTAAGTATTTAATTTGTACAGAATTTGATGATCATTATTTTAAAAATCAGAGCAATCTTAAAAGACTGAAAAAACTTTCTTGCCAGAAAGATCTAGCTATTATTGATCAACCAGAAATCGCTAATATCATTGCTAAAATTCATAAAAACTTAGTTGCGTATCGCAATGATAGCTCGGTGGTTGAGCGAGTTATTGTGGTTGACCGTTCCTATATTCCAGAGGTAGAATTTTCTTCCTTCGTTGACAGCCTAAAAACGCTAGAAAAAATCTTTGATCAGGAGTTGCCGATCTTTGGCTCTTTCATGACTAATCTCTACTCAATACGTCCCAGCTTTGATTTGTCACAGGTGAATGATCGCAAGCAACTGCTACGGTTCTTACAGCAATTTGGAAGGTTGGTTACCGATTCAAACGGTAGCCTCTGTGGTGGCTCAGCTGAAGGTCAGGTTCAAGCATTAATGGTTAATCAAAATACTTCTGCTCGTACGCTCAATCTCTATCATCAAATAAAGACACTTTTTGATCCAAACAACATTTTGAATCCTAAGATCAAGCAGGGCGCCAGTCTGGCTAACCTAGCGCGTTTTATGCGTACTTCTGCACAGATTGGCTTAATTCGTCAGGATTAATTTATAAGCCAAATTAATCGATTATTATCTGTTATCTAAAAATAGCTCAGCATGCTATAATCATCTTATGAAAGTTACTACAAAGAATTTATCCGAAACCAAGGTCGAGGTTACTGTTACTCTTGATCAGAATGACCTTAAGGTCGCCGAGGAACAGGCTGTCTTACGTCTGTCCAAAGAAATCCGCGTTCAGGGTTTTCGTCCAGGCAAGGTTCCTGCCGAAATCGCTAAGAAAAATATTAATCCAAACGATCTCGCCAGTACCACCGCTGATATCGCTGTTAGACGTACTGTACCTAAGGCCTTTGACGAGGCTAAGAATATTCCTCTCGTTATTCCAAATGTCGATATTGTCAAATTTGTCCCTGGTGAAGTTCTAGAATACAAGGCAGTTGCCGAAATCGTACCAGAAATAAAGCTTGGTGATTATAAAAATCTTAAAGTTAAGCGCGAAGAATTTAAGGCCAAGAAAGAAGATGTCGACGATGTCGTGGCTCGTGTCAGAAGTGCCTATGCAGAAAAACAGGTAGTAAAACGCGCAGCCAAAATGGATGACGAAGTTGTTATTGATTTTGAAGGTAGTTTAAATGGTGAGAAGTTTGAAGGTGGCGCAGCCAAAGATTTTAAACTTAAGCTCGGTTCTCACCAATTCATCCCAGGCTTTGAGGAAGGTATTGTTGGTCACAATTCTGGCGATCGCTTCGATCTTGAGCTTACTTTTCCTAAGGACTATCACGCTGAAAAACTTGCTGGCCAAAAAACTGTCTTCAATGTTCTCTTGAAGCAAGTTAACGAATTTATCCTACCTGAACTAAATGATGAATTTGCTCAAAAATGTGGTCCATTCAAAACTATGGACGACCTAAGGAGCGATATTGAAAATAATTTAACAGAGCAAAATAAGGTCAAATCCGATGAGAAATTTAAGGATGATCTAGTTAGCGAACTTGTGAAAAAGAGCAAAATTGCAGCTCCAGAAGTTCTGATTGAGGACCAGATTCGCTTTATTAAACAAGATATCGAGGCCAACGCCAAAGCTCAGGGTCTATCCTTTGAGGATTATCTCACTCAAACTGGCCAAACCGAAGAAGACTGGAAGAAGCAGATCAAAGAACTTGCTGAAGCTCGCGTTAAGGCCTCTCTTGCCCTCCAAATGGTAGCACGTGAAGAAAAAATCGATATTGAGGACGAAATCGTCGATGCTAAAATTAATGAGCTTCGTGAAGTTTACAAAAAATCCAAGGAAGCATTAAATAACCTTAAGGATAATAATGTTCGCCAGGATATCAAGAACCGTATGGTTATTGAGAAAACTTTGAACTTCCTAGTCGAGCTTAATTCTAAAACTGAGAAAACAGATAAAAAGTCTAAGTAAGACCGCTAGATTCTAAATAGAAATTAGGACACATCGTGCCCTAATTTTTTTAAATCTAAATACTTGTACTATAATGTAATGGAATACGAAATTAAAAGGGGGTTACTTATGG
>CAUSFJ010000078.1:0-2911 GCA_963531135.1 uncultured Candidatus Saccharibacteria bacterium
AGTCTAAAAGCCGGCAAAGGTGGTGATGGTGCCGTATCTTTTCGCCACGAAATTTATATTAATAAGGGTGGTCCTGACGGTGGTAATGGTGGTAAAGGTGGCTCCATTATCTTTGTAGCCGATAAAGATACAAATACTCTAATTGATTTTCGTTTTAACCCGATTTTAACTGCTGAAAATGGTGGCAATGGCTCAGGTACTCGTAGTGCAGGCCGTTCTGGAAAGGACCTTTTAGTTGAGGTTCCTATCGGAACTGTTGTTAAGCGCGATGGGCAGGTTATTGCTGATCTTACTCATGACGGTGAAAAGGCCGTAATTGCTAAAGGTGGTGACGGTGGTTTTGGTAATGCTCACTTTAAGTCAAGTGTACGGCAAACTCCAGTCATTGCCGAGGTTGGTGAGCCAGGCGATGAATTTGAGGCTGAGTTGGAATTACGTCTACTTGCAGATGTGGGTTTAGTTGGTCTTCCAAACGCCGGTAAATCAACCTTTTTGTCAGTCGTTAGTAATGCTAAACCAGAAATTGCAGATTATCCATTCACCACTCTAACGCCAAATCTTGGTGTTGCTACGATAGACCGTCACGATATCCTTATTGCAGATATCCCAGGCCTCATAGAAGGTGCTGCGGAGGGTAAGGGTCTGGGTCACGATTTTTTGCGTCATGTAGATCGTACTGCAGTTCTTCTGCATCTTATAGATGTTTATAACAACGACGCCGGTGAAGCCTATCATATTATTCGCCGTGAGCTCGATAAATACTCTGACTTAAAAGATCGTCCTGAAATTGTTGCTCTCACCAAATGTGAGGGTGTGGATCAGGATATTATTGAAATGCAGATCCAGTCTATTAGACAGTATAACCCTAGCGCAACCATCCTCTCTATTTCTGCCACCTCTCATCAAGGCGTTGATGATTTGCTTCGCCTCTTGTGGCAAGAAATTAAAAAATCTAAAGAGCAGATAAAAGACCGAGAGGCTCAAGCCTTATCTCAAACCACTGAAATTAATTTAGGAGAAAATCATTCTGAAGTACAAAATGGCAAAGAAAGTCTACCAGTTATTTCTCTAAGTACCAAGGAACTCCGTAACGCTTGGTCTGTTACCCTGGACGATAATGGTGTCTATCATGTGACTGGGGAAAAAATTGAAAAGTTTGCACGACGCACTGACCTCTCCAATTATGCCTCTGTCAACCGTTTACGTGACATTATGAAGAAGCTTGGCATTCGAGCCGAACTGACCAATCAGGGCGCTGGTCCGGATTCTTTAATCGAAATCTCTGGCAAGACCTTCACTTTGGTTGAACAGTATTAATTGAAAAACATCAAAAATCTAAAACGTTGACAAACTAAAAACACGAACTGAATGGTCCGTGTTTTTTTATCTTATTTACAATCGACCCCAGAGGTTTTCTTGTGCCAAGACTTAAATTGTTTAATATATTCCTCGCTACCGAGTTTAGTGAATAATTTATTTTGCTCGTCAATATTAAGTTCCATCCCATTGGACTTATAATCGGTAATTTTACTGTGATTATAGTAAATTGTAATGTCGCCCTTGTCAGAATTACAGGTCAGACTGGATTGTTTAAAAAAGACTGACCATATAAAAACTGAGACTAGTGCAACTGTGAGAACAGAAATCACGATCACTATTGCTAGGACTTTCTTATTCTTTGGTTTTTTTGAGGCAGCAGTCTGTGCCTCCTGTGTAACCTGATTCCTTACATCTTGTATAAAAGCACTCTCGTAATCATTCATAAAGTAAGCATAACATATTCCCATTAAAAAGTTTATGCTATACTTTAGGTATGAAAAATCGTTCTGCAACTGTATTTTTTGCAAGTTTTATTGCGCTTTTCTTATCTGTCCTCACACTCTCTTTGGTTTCGCCAATAGTTGAAGCTAAAGGAGGATACTATTTTGCGGCGACTGTTATAAAACGGAATTCAAAAGCGGCAAAGAAGCAGAATAAGCAGAATAAACAGAACAAGCAGAATACGGATGACGAATCTGATGAATCTGATGACTCCGGTGTTGGCGCTGAATATTCAGGTAACAAGGGGCAGTCTGGCTGGATTCAAGAGGGGCGCTCTTGGTTTTATTATGTTAACGGTCAGCCTGTAAGTGAAGGATGTCGCACCATTAATGGCACCATCTATTGCTTTGAGGGGGACGGTGAATTAATGACCGGTGAAGTTAAGCGAGGAAGTAAAACATATTATTATACGGAAGATGGTACTGGGCAACTTCTTAAAAACGGCATCACACCCAATGGACAAAAAACTGACGCAACGGGCATGATCTATGAGGAGGCAGACGGTAGTTCGACTGGTAATACTCCAACCTTTGATACTCCATCTGTATCCGGTGCTTCGAATGCGTCGCCTTCCGCCAGCGATACTGACAAAAAAGCCTCTTCTTCTAGCTCTTCTTCTGGCTCCAGCTCTTCTGGTAGTTCTTCTTCCGGCTCCAGTTCTTCGGGCGGCTCCTCTTCCGGTTCTTCAAGCGGCGCCTCTGGCTCTTCCAGTTCTTCGGATGAAAAATGCATCAAGCTGGCCATCATTAAAATCAAGGGTAAAGACTGTATTGAAAACAGCAAAGAGGCTATCTTTGAAATTCTTGGTATGATCCTTAATATTTTCACTTTTGGGGTCGGGATTGCCGCCACAGGTGGCTTTATCTTCTGTGGTTATCAGTATATTACCTCCAAAAACGAGCCAGCAGTTATCGTTAAGGTTAAGACTCGTATGTTTAATATTGTCATTGGTCTAATAATCTATTTCATGTTCTGGGGACTTATTGGACTATTGCTTCCAGGTGGACTATGGTAGGAGGATTAGATATGAAAAATATCATAAGTAAGCAAAGTTTAAGAATTGTTTTAGCCTTATTGTTAATTCAAGTAC
>CAUSFJ010000079.1:0-2895 GCA_963531135.1 uncultured Candidatus Saccharibacteria bacterium
ATTTAGCGCCTAGAGAATCATATAATAGATCTATTTTATCATAAAAATGTTTTTACGGTAAAGAGGTGGCATGGTATAATGAATGAAAAATTAAATAGGAGTTTAATTATGGCAGATTTTAATAAAATCTTGACCCCAGGAAACTTTGAAGAAGGTGAAATTAATGTCGTGATTGAGATCCCTACTGGCTCTAATCATAAGATCGAGTGGGATCGCAAAAATGCTTGTTTTATGCTTGATCGCGTAGAGCCTATGGCTTTTGCTAAGCCTTGTAATTATGGTTTTATCCCACAGACGCTTGACGAAGATGGCGATGAACTTGATGTGTTGATGGTGACAGACCAGCCACTTACTACTGGTATTTATACCAAGGCACGCGTGCTCGGTGTGATGAAGTTTGTTGATTCAGATGAGGTAGATGACAAGGTGATTTGTGTACCAGCTGATGATCGCAATAATGGTGATAAATATCAAACGCTTGAAGATTTACCAAAGCAATTAATTAAGCAAATTGAGTTCCACTTTAATCACTACAAAGATCTTAAAAAGCCTGGAACTACAGAAGTTAAAAGCTTTGAGGGTGTAGAATCCGCTAAAGAAGTAATTAAAGCTGCAATTCAACGTTGGAACGACGCTGAATAATTCAGGTAAAAATAAAATAGACTCTTATCGGAGTCTATTTTTTGTCTATATAAAAATGAGGACCTAGGGATTTAGTTTATTCGAGGATTATGGACTCGATGGCTTTTGCGAGATCAATTAATGAGGCGGCGTCGATGTCGGAGGCGAGGAAAATGAGAACAAAGGTTTGACGATCTTTGGGATCTTCTTGCTTGGTTTCAAGGAAGTATAGATTATTAAATAGTGGATAGCTTAGGTTGGCATTTGTGGTGTCATTGGTTTGGGCGCCATATAATCCATAAACTGTGAGCTTAGAAAAACCAGTGAGTAGCGGATTTTTATTATTATTCTGAGTGGTGAGTTTGGTTTTAAATTCTTGCCAGAGCTGTTCGGAAAAATCAGGGTGTGTACTCAGGCGCTTAGAGAGACTGAGCAGGTCAGCAGTATTAGTGAGGTGACTGGTAAAATTTGTATTGGTATATGATTGATCTTTGAGGAATTGCTTAAAACTGTTTTCCCCAATTTCTGAAACTAGAGACGTGGCGCAGCCGGAGTGATTTTCTTGGAGGATTTTTGAGAGACAGTTGTCGATGGAGATTTGTTCGGTATCCACTGTGATTAATTTCTCTTTTTTGATTGCGCCTTGGTCGATTTTTGTATAAATTTGATAGGCTAAAAAGAGGTTTTCAAGGCCGAGGCTATTATTTTGTGAGAAATCATTATTTCTGGCAATAATTTCTTGATTATTTAAATCATAGATCAATATGCTACTATTTTTCTTACTAACCTGAGATGATAACCAGCGATCGAGTGTTGGTTGAAGGTTAATTTTTTTAAATTGTTTTGTCTCCTGTGCGGTTTGCTTAGGATTCGTTGTTTGCTCGTTAAGATATTTCATGAGATAGACAATGCCAAAGGAGAGTGCAATGACGCCGATGGTAGTAAAAATAATAATGAAGAGGATTTTTCCGAATTTCGGCATACTGCGCTTTGATAATTCATTTGGAGTAAAATTATTTTCTGAATTTAAGTTAGTTGGTGGCATAATATTCCTTTTTATAATGATAATTTTAGTAATTAATTTCCTTTTGGCGAGGCAAGAAGGAGGCGAGCGAGGAAGGTTTGAGATTCGTTTGAGTCGAGTAGGCGAGGTCTAAAAGTTTGATCATAACTGGTTGGTGAAATACGTGTCTGAAGAAGTTTATTTTGGTCAAAATAATGAGTGAGGACGAGGCTACGAGTGGTGTCTGGCCAATAGATTTGATCAAAGAATAGATTACCGAGTCCGTAATAGATTGGTTTATTTTGATAGAGCTCGTAGGTCTGTGGTTGGTGAGCGGAGGTACCAACAATTATATCGGCGCCAAGATCGATAAGATGTCGGAAGAACTCTTTTTGATTTTGAATTGGTTGGTCACAGGTTGGAAAAGCAACTGGCTGGTCAGGATAGGCATAACATTCAAAGAATTGAATATTAACAATTGTGAATTTGTTTTCTGCTTTGGCGGAGGCGAGGTCTGCTTTAAATTGTTCTTCGGAGTAGGGGTTGGCTCCTGGTGAGTTTGCAGTGGCGAGCTGGCCGTTAGCGACGCTACTAGTCGAATGATTATAGGCAAGTAAGCGAATGGAGGAGTTAAGATCAAGGGGCTGTTTGGCTTGTTCAAGATTTGTTCCACCGCCAACCGTTTTAAGACCGAGCTCCCGATATTTGGTGAGAGTCTTTAAATTATTATCGGAGCCCGTGTCATTATTATGGTTGCCGGTCAATTCTACGATATCTGTACCAATAGCAGTGATCGTATCAAGGCTACGCCAATCGGCGCAGAGAGTCATGGTTTGATAGCCGCCTTGGCAGCCTTCCTTAAAGCTAATTTCATTGCTGATATGAGTGAAGGTTTTGGATTTAAGAAAATCTGCGATATATTCAGCGAAGAATCCACCATTATTTTCTTGATTAAGTTTATAGGTGAGACGACGAGTAAGGGCAGTGACTCCAGTCTCGGCGAATGAAACAATCTCTTTGGGCTGGTTCTTGGAAAAAAGTGGGGAAAGTAAGTCATGAATTGTTTGGATTTTAGTATTATCCGTAGTGGAAGAGGAGTCGGTGCTCGTTATATGTAGAAGAGTGAAGCGGGCGCCAGATTGCTGAGTGTCAAGGTAGTATTGATTCTCGTAGCTAAGGAGCTTAGTGCTCGTATTGAGCTGATCGGGTGAGATTAGTCGGATTTGGTTGTTTGAGAGAAAGGTTGAGTCGCTAAGTTGATCTGCAGTGAT
>CAUSFJ010000080.1:0-2873 GCA_963531135.1 uncultured Candidatus Saccharibacteria bacterium
GCCTTTACCAACTGTGCTTACTTTAATCCACACCAATCTGTAGGTAACTTTTTTCTCTTGCATCCGAGATTATCTCTTGAAACCGAAACCGCTTGTACACTCCATTCGCCGTCAAGATTGGGAAAAACGCAATACAGTAGCTTCTTAGCCTTAGGATTAAAAGATCGCAATATATACTCCTCCCAGCCGCCAATATACATCGGCAAATACAGAAAATCACCTTCATTATGCGCAACCATATCTTCTATCTTACTTTTTGCCTTCACTACGGAAATCACACGCCTAATCTCTTTTTCAAGAATTTTTTGCGCAAAACCAACAGCTTGCAGGAAAGCTTCATCAGGATCATGGTCCTGATCATCCCAGTTTGGATTAAATAAATTGATTACTTCTGATACCGACATCTCAATCCCACTAGCTAAGCAGCCTTGATCTCTCACATCGATACCATGAACCAAATCATGGCTCACATCCATTGTGGCTTCCACAATCAACTGTAGAGGGCAGTCAAACTTGGACAATATTTCCATACTATAGTGACGCCAGACTAGTCCTGCAGTTGAGAGCTTTGTAAAATCACTATAGTGCTCCTCGAACTCCTCCTGATGATAATCAAAGCGTCTTTTATCCGCTCTGAACTCTTCCCCAATACCAAGCATCACCAGCCCCTTCGGGCCATTCTTCTTAGCATATTGAACCAGAACTTGATCATTAGTGCGCAACACCCGCACCTTCTTCAATATTGACAACATCGCAGTCGCAAAGACGTCCCCGGCATGGTGTCGACCTGAATTAGTGATTACATTTGCATTCTCAAGGTCCGTCACCGTAGTAACACGATTATGCATTTTTCTCATATTCTTCTTCTCCTTTTAAAGAACAATTTTTGAAGCTATAGCTTCTAGATACCGATATATTATAATATAATTTTAAAGATTGTCAAAGATAGCCATCCTATACCACAACCAAACATTTTATGTTTAAATATCCACAGGGAATTATTTTATCAATGCTTGATCAAACTCTATCAAAACAAGACTCGGCAGACACCAATACTCGCACTTACATTGCGATTGATCTTAAATCTTTTTATGCCTCAGTCGAATGCGTAGATCGCGGTCTCGACCCCCTAACCACCAAATTAGTGGTTGCCGATATTACTCGCACTGACAAAACGGTCTGCCTTGCCGTTTCTCCCGCCCTCAAAGCTCTTGGTGTTGGTGGTCGTGATCGTCTTTTTCAGGTTTATAAAAAAGTACCTAGGAACTCTTTTATTATCGCCCCTCCCAGAATGCAGAAATATGTTGACGTAAGCACCTCTATTTTTGGTATCTATGCAGAGTATCTTGCTCCCACTGATATTCATATTTATTCTATCGATGAAGCCTTCCTTGATGTTACTAGTTATCTTCAGACCTATCAGATGACCGCTCATCAACTCGCTCGCACTATCGTTAAGGATGTTCTAGGGCATACTGGTATTACCGCCACTGTTGGTATTGGCGAAAATCTCTATCTCGCAAAAGTCGCCATGGATATCGTCGCCAAACATTTACCGCCTGATTCGGACGGCGTACGTATTGCCGAACTAACGGAATATTCTTACCGTGAAAAACTATGGACACACACTCCACTCACCGACTTTTGGCGGATTGGCCCAGGCTATTCCAGACGGCTTCAAAATCTTGGTATCTACACCATGGGCGATCTCGCCAGATATTCTCTTACTGCCTCCGCCAAGCTCTTTAAAGTCTTTGGCGTGAACGCCGAATTACTCATTGACCACGCTTGGGGCTATGAACCAACCACTATTTCCGATATAAAAAACTATCAGGCCGCCAACCACTGCCTCTGCTCTGAACAAGTTTTACACCGCCCTTATAACCGTACCGAAACCATCACCATCATTAAAGAAATGGCCTACAGCCTCGCTCTCGATTTAACCCAAAAAAATCTTTTAACAGATCAGATCATCCTCGATCTAGGATTATCCGACCCTAGTCGTTCTTCATTCGCTCACGCTTCTAAAAATCTTCCTCAGAACACCAGTAGTGCAAAAATAATTTCACAAGCCGCGCTGGAAATCTATCAAAAAATCATGCCAAATCACGCCACGGTTCGTCGTGTCGGCATCACTGCCAATCATATTCTATCTAGTCAAAACAATACTACTGAGGCCACGCAGCTCAACCTTTTTGACTCTCCTACAAAAACCGAACAAGAAACCGAACAAGCCCTTCGTCTTCAACAAGCAACCTTAGACATCCAAACACGTTATGGTAAAAATGCCCTTATGCTGGGTACGAATTTTCGACCTGAAGCAACCATGCGTGAACGTAATCAACAAATAGGAGGTCACCGTGCCGGCTAATCAACAAAACCCCTCTTCAGACACAGAACATTTTAAAAATCCTTATCAAGATATTCTTTATCTTCCTCATTTTAAAGATCCCACGCATCCTCCACTTAGCCACTCCAAGCGTGCCGCCCAATTTATGCCTTTTAAATCTCTCGATGCTTATGAGACCCAAATCGAACAAAAGTTTGACGATTTAAACAATCAACGATTAGAACCATTCATTGATTATTCAGATAGTCAAACCGAAAATTTCGATCCAGCCGATTAGTAACCAACCTTTCTCCATTATTTCTCTAGAGTTCTTTTCTTCACTTAGTTTACAAAACCTAATTTCCATGATAAAATAGCCGTAATTATGTCAAAGAAGAGTAATACAAAACGCAAACTCGTTGGTCTCGTATCTGAAGAGTCTGGTATCCGTGCCTATTACACTAAGAAGAATACCATGAATACCCCTGACAAGCTCAGCTTGAGAAAATATGACCCAATTCTAAGAAAACACGTTGTTTTCGTA
>CAUSFJ010000081.1:0-2837 GCA_963531135.1 uncultured Candidatus Saccharibacteria bacterium
ATCAAACTAATTTTATTATCTACCTCATTGCCATGCAGTATCACCGAAATGACCTCGCCTTCGAACGTGGTAATTTTCGGGTTAAAGGCGACACTATTGATCTCTTTCCCGCCTCTGGTGAAGTGGCCTATCGTTTTGAGTTCGATTTTGATAACCTAGAATCCGTTAAAATCATTGACCCGCTCACTGCTGAAGTTCTTGAAAAACCTGAACAGGTTCACATTTTCCCAAATACTCATTATGCAACCCCTCGTGATCAACTCTCTCGGGCCATCGATACGATTGAGGCTGAATTTGACAGTAGGCTAAAATATTTTGAGGCAGAACATAAATATCTGGAAGCGCAACGCTTGTCTCAGCGCACAAAGTATGACCTAGAAATGCTCAAAGAGACCGGTTTCGTGAAGGGGATTGAAAATTATTCAAGACATCTGGACGGACGTAAGGCTGGTGAGCCACCGGCTACCCTTCTAGATTTCTTTCCTGATGATTTTCTTTTGCTCGTCGATGAGTCACATATGACCTTGCCCCAAGTCCGGGGTATGTATAACGGCGACCATGCCAGGAAAACCACACTCGTTGACTATGGCTTTCGTCTGCCAAGTGCCCTAGACAACCGACCACTCACTTTTGATGAATTTGAAAAACATATCCACCGTGCAGTCTATGTTTCAGCCACGCCAGGTAAGTATGAATTAGAAGTTTCTCCTGCTCCAGCCGAGCAGGTTATCCGACCGACAGGCCTGCTGGATCCTGAAATTGAAGTTCGTCCCACGGATAGACAGATTGATGATCTGATGGCAGAGATCGAAACCCGCATTCAAAAAAATCAGCGCGTCATTGTTACGACTCTCACTAAGCGTATGGCCGAGGATCTTTCGGATCATCTTAAGGACCACGGTATAAAAACTGCCTACATTCATTCCGAAATAGATACTTTAGAGCGAGGTGATATTTTAAGGGATTTGCGCACTGGCGTTTACGACGTTTTAGTCGGTATTAATCTTCTACGTGAAGGGCTTGATCTCCCTGAGGTTTCACTGGTTGCTATTTTGGATGCGGATAAGGAAGGTTTTTTGCGTTCAGAGTCTGCTTTAATTCAAACCATTGGTCGTGCGGCTCGTCATGAAGAAGGCCACGTGATTATGTATGCCGATAATATTACCGAAAGCATGGAGCGGGCCATTACTGAAACCGATCGTCGTCGCGATATTCAGATGAAATATAATCACGAACATAATATAGTTCCGCACAGTATCAAGAAGGAAATTTCTTTGGGGCTTCGTGCAATTATCCCAGAAAAGGCCAAAGAAAATAAATTAGATCTCAAAAAAGTTCCAAAATCAGAATTTAAGATCCTGGTTAAAGAATTGTCCGAGCAAATGCAGCTTGCTGCGGCTAATCTTGAGTATGAAAAAGCGGCAGAAATTCGTGATATGATTCAGCAGATTAAAGATGCTGAAGAAGGCCAAAAATAATAATCTGATTAATATTTAAAATCATCATCAACGATTTGTTGTGGTAAAATAGAAAAAATATATTTTCTATCTAAGGAGGTAAATGACAAAAGCGGAAACTATTCTTGCCGTTGAAAAAGTCACGAAGACTTTTGGTAAGGGAGCCAGCCTCACGAAGGCTGTTGATAATCTATCTTTTAAAGTCAAAAAGGGTGAGTTTCTTGCCATTATGGGTGCCTCTGGGTCTGGTAAGAGTACTACTCTAAACTTGATCTCAACGATTGATCGTCCGACTGAAGGAAAGATCCTAGTCGATGATACTGATATTACAAAACTAAAAGGAGAGAAGCTCAATGCCTTTAGGCGCGAATCTCTCGGATTTATCTTCCAGGATTTTAATCTATTAGATAACCTAACCGCCTATGAAAACATTGCTCTTGCACTCTCAATCCAGAATGTCAAAGCAAAAGAAATTGATCAGCGCGTAAAGGCGGTAGCTAAGAATCTTGATATTGAGAAGATTCTCGACAAGTTTCCATATCAGCTTTCTGGCGGCCAGAAACAGCGTGTCGCTTCTGCTCGTGCCATTGTCACTAATCCAAAATTAGTCCTAGCCGACGAACCAACTGGCGCACTTGACTCAAAATCTTCAAAGCTTCTTCTTGAACGTTTCGATTACCTTAATCAGGAGCTTGAAGCAACCATTATCATGGTAACCCACGATGCCTTTTCGGCTAGCTTTGCTTCACGTATCATCTTTATCAAAGACGGTAAAATCTATAACGAAATTCATCGTGACAACAAAACGCGCAAAGAGTTCTTTGACGAAATTATTCGGGTAATGGCCACACTTGGTGGAGGCGACTCTGATGTTATTTAAACTTTCGTTTCGAAATATCACGCGTAGCGTCAAGGATTATGCGATTTATTTCTTCACGTTAGTACTCGGCGTTACTCTCTTTTATGTCTTCAATTCAGTCGGATCTCAAGCAGCGGTCCTCGAACTTAATAATGCCAAGAAGTTGATTGTCGAGTTACTTAGTAAAATCCTTTCTGGTATGAGTATTCTCGTAGTGGCTATTCTTGGCGCCCTGATTATCTATGCCTCGCGTTTTTTAATCAAGCGTCGCAACAAAGAATTTGCCATCTATCTAACCTTAGGAATGAGTAAACGTAAAATTTCACGTCTCCTCTTCTTTGAAACTCTGATGATCGGCATTATTTCACTCGCCGTCGGTCTCCTAGTCGGTATCGGTGCTTCGCAGCTGATCAGTATTCTCATCGGACGCTTGTTTGAGGCGGATATGAGCAAATTTCAGTTAGTATTTTCCTAAAAAGCTTTCTTTGACACCAGTCTCTATTTTGGCCTCATCTATATCG
>CAUSFJ010000082.1:0-2830 GCA_963531135.1 uncultured Candidatus Saccharibacteria bacterium
ACAACGTATCGATATCGCACCATATCTCGAACGTCTCGCCAATATTAGACGTAATAACGATAATATGCTCCTTGGCGTATTAATGGATGACTATATTAACTTTATTGACCAAGTTTCCCAAGAAGCTAATATTATGGACAAATCTTTCTTTGTCGTTGTGCCATATTATTCTTCTGCTGATCTCGAAAAAGCCAGTACTCAAAGCAAAAACATTTTTAGTCTCTTCTTTGGTACTCGTGAAGGTGAAATTACTCGTATTGATCGCAACACCTATGATAAAGCCGTTACAGAAATGAATAATCGCGTACAAGCCGTTATCGGCGGTCTCTTTAATATTGGTATTCATTCCGTTCGTCTAAACACCAAAGAGCTTGCCGAACTCGTCTATAATTTCAATAACCCCGACACTGCCGTTCGTGAACCATTTATTGATTTTAATAAAATGGGCACCATTTACACTAAAAAAGGTGAGGCACCACAAAAATAAGCGAAAGTAAGGATATATATGGCAAAAAGAAAACCCACCGCTGCTGAACTGGCAGCCCAAGCTCAATCAATGGAAGACGCTGAAGTACAGCGCGCGTTTGAACAGGGTATTACCACCCTGCGTGACCTCATTTCACCATCCTCAATTGAAATTCAATCTGATCATTTTCGTCTCGGCACCAAATATGGGCGCACCCTCTATATTTATGGCTACCCTCGCACTATTAGCACTGGTTGGCTTAGCCCTCTCATCAACATGGATGAGGTTCTCGATATCTCAATTTATATTTACCCAGTCGACACAGGTGTAATTATGAAAAACCTCCGCAAGAAAGTTACTCAGCTTGAAGCTGATATCTCTCTCAACGCTGAAAAAGGTCGTATTCGTAATCCTGAAACTGAACACGCCATCCAGGATGCTGAAGAACTTCGTGATGATCTTCAGCTTGGTCGTGAAAAATTCTTCCGTTTTGGCCTCTATGTCACTCTTTGGGCTGATTCACTTGATGAATTAAACTTCGTCCAACATAAAATTGAGAATTACTTTGGTTCCTCAATGATCTTTTCCAAAGTTGCCACCTCTCAGCAAGAACAGGGAATGAATTCTACCATGCCAATGGCCACCGACCAACTCATGATCCGTCGCAACATGAATACCAGTGCCATCTCTACCTCCTTCCCATTCACCTCCGCCGACCTTACTCAAGAAAAAGGCATCCTTTACGGTGTCAATCTTCACAACAACGGTCTTGTTATTTTCGACCGCTTCACACTTGAAAACGCCAATCTTGTTGTCTTCGCTAAATCCGGTGCTGGTAAATCCTTTGCCGTTAAGCTCGAAGCTGTTCGTTCCATGATGATGGGTAGTGAAATTGTTATTATTGACCCTGAAAACGAGTATCAAAAACTTTGTGATGCCGTTGGTGGATCCTATGTCCGCCTCTCACTTAATTCTGATGTGCGTATTAACCCCTTTGATCTTCCAAAAGTTATTGACTCCGAAGATGCTTCTGACGCTCTTCGCGCCAACTTAGTTACTCTTCATGGCCTCTTCCGCCTTATGCTTGGCGGCACTCAATCTGGCCCAGGCGGTCAAACTGTTGCCGCCCTCACTCCAAGTGAGGAAGCCGACCTCGATCAGGCCCTCATCGATACCTATGCTCGTGCTGGTATTACTTCAGATCCTTTAACCCATCAATCCACCCCTCCTACCATCGTTAATCTCTACGATACTCTCCTTCATATGGGTGGCTCTGGTCCACAACTTGCCCAACGCCTTCGCAAATATTCCACTGGTACCTTCGCTGGTATCTTCTCCCAACAATCCAATATTGATATTAATAACCAAATGGTCGTCTTTAATATTCGTGATCTCGAAGATGAACTTCGTCCGGTTGCCATGTATATTGTCCTAAATCACATTTGGAATATTGTACGTGCCAAACAAAAACGTCGTCTCTTGATTGTTGATGAGGCCTGGCAATTAATGAAATACGACGACTCCGCCAACTTCCTTTTCTCCCTCGCTAAACGTGCTCGTAAATATTATCTTGGTCTCACTACTATCACTCAGGACGTCGAAGACTTTATGTCCAGCAAAATGGGTCGTGCTATCGTTATGAACTCATCTATGCAATTACTCTTAAAGCAATCGTCCGCTGCTGTTGATGTCTTATCTGATGTTTTCAAGCTCACCTCTGCCGAGCGCCAGCTCCTCTCCAGCCTCCCAGTAGGTCAAGGTCTTTTCTTTGCTGGTCAATCTCACGTCCATATTCAAATCGTTGCTTCCGAAACCGAAACCGGGCTCATCACCACCAGTCCAGTTCGCTATAATCGCTAATTTTATCTGATTTTTCTGGCGTCCTTTCATAACGCTAATGTTCGCCAAAAAATCCAATTTCTTATATAATATAGGTATGCCAAAGGTCTATTATGGTAAGGATTCTATTACTCCTAGTTTTTTGCAGTCAAATCATGATTCCGATTCTGAAATTTTTCGAGCCCAAGTAGCTAAAGACTCTTTACGCCAATCCGAAGAATCCTCCCTTGAGAGTAGCTATAATCAAAATAGCCATGAAGCCGACATAAAAGACCTGGAACAAAAACCTTTTTACACAGGTAGTACCAAGACGATCAAAAAAACATCCAAAAAATCCCTCAGTTCTCGTTTACGTACTGCCAAAAAACTCAAAAAATACTCACCCCTCATTCTTGCAGTTGGTGCTTTTCTAGCTGTTGTTATTTTTCTTTTTGTGTCTGTTAGTACCCTTGGCCACCAGATTGAAACCCTAATCACTCGTGCCACCGATACTATGTTTGGCTCATACTCTGAATACACCATCCG
>CAUSFJ010000083.1:0-2719 GCA_963531135.1 uncultured Candidatus Saccharibacteria bacterium
ATTTTTTAAGTTTACGGCGAATTGTTTTTCTTGATTCATCAATCGCTAAAATACCCCTATAATCAGCGGTCAGTGCTTTGGCTATCAGTCGTAAATTATCCTCTTGTTTGAGGGAGGTCTTTAACTTGTTATATAATTTATCGATGCTTAGGGTACGACTCATTTTGGCATTCTCGATATTTATTTTTGCAAACCTTAACGCACGGTTCGCATTCCAACCAGATGAAAGTGCTGCGAAAATTGTGCCGGCAGCAATGGAATAAATCGTCAAATGGGTCTGAAAAACTTTCTTATTACGTTTTAAAAAGACCCTTTCTTCTCCGTTCGTAATTGTATTTGGGGTAATCAGAAAAACCTTTTGATTATCCAGGCTGGCCTCTAGTGGTAAAAGTAACTCTGTATTTTTACCAGTCACAAAAACAAGCTTAGCTTTTGCGTATAATTTTTTAGCAACTTCTTTTGCCATAAAATCATCCACTTGATGCAAAAAACCACAGGGAATCTGACTAGTATGAATGGCCAATTTAACTTCTTGATGCAATTCTAGATACTGCTCCAATCTTTTTAAGTCATCAATTCCGAGCCTTGCCGAACGGTCAATAAAAATCCAATCTGGCTTCGTTTCAGGTGTTAAAAAGTCAGTCCTTCCACACAAATTTGTAGTTAGATATTTTACAGTATTACCAGTTTTCAGAACATAGCGACAGTCGTATTTATGGTTTTCTAAAGCCTGCTGGTTGGATAGTAGGCTATTTAGCTTAAAATTCTTTAATACCTCGTCAATAATACTAGCGCCGCTCAGTACACTTTCTTTATTCTTATAGTGTAGGGTTTCTTCGTCAAACTCTGTATCGAGAAAAACACGACCATGGTCGCCAGCTTCAAATAGATGTTTCGGAAATTCAAGGTAAGTATCCTTAATTATATTGCCCACGATCAATACATTCATAAGCATATTCTATCATAGAATATCTGTCAAAAGAAATCTCGCGAGTTTAAAAGGGAATAAAAAAAGACCCCGAAGGGTCTAATTATTTAGCGAACTTCAACGCGAACACGTGGTAGTGAGCGGCCAGAGAAGTGAGTTTTCTTTGTTTTTACAAAAGTTACTACACCATCTTTAGCGGCGTGAATTGTGAAGTTGCGAGATACATAAGTACCTGGACCTGCAATTTTAGTGCTACCAGTTTGGCGGACTAGTACTTCGCCATTGCGAACTTTTTGACCACCGAAGCGCTTTACACCAAGACGCTGACCAGCGTTATTATGAATGTTCTTCGCGGTACCACCAGCTTTAACATGTGACATATTTTAGCCTATCTTTTCCTTATTACTATTATTTCTCGAGCCACAATCTGACCTTCTCGGAAGTAGAGTAAATCCGACTGACTCAAATCTTGAAACTTTTCAAAATTATATCCCATCTCTTGAATTTCGTCAAGAACGTTCATGCGTGCATACTTGCCAGTTTCGCGTAGCCAAGCCGGTACCGCCATTACAATAGGTGTACCTGATTTAATGAGCGGGGTAATATTTTTAAGAAAGCCCAAAGCAATCTCTCTACACTTAGCTTTTTCCGTCTTAAATTTTATGTCCACTGGCGGTTTAGACATCGGTGCTCCAAGGTAACTTTCGAAAGCAACCGCATCAATCTGCCCCTCCCACTGAAAAGTTGTAGCATCACCTACCGCCAGTTTGTCTAAGATCGCATCCTTTTTTAAGACTAGTTCTGGTTTAATTTTAAATCTCTTGCTATTTCTCTCGTTAAAAAGCCAGTTTAAATTTTTCTTTGAAAATTCAATCATGCGCTCGCTAAGGTCCGTACCATATGGTATGTAGCCCATAATTGCCGCCTCCTGTAGAACTACGCCTGTTCCACAAAACGGGTCCAATATTCTCGCTCCCTCGGGCAAAGGTCCACATAAATTTATTAGAATTTGCGCAAGTTTAGGTGGTAGCATCCCCACCTTAGCATCTCTCGCTGGTCGCGCCTGATCTCTCTCGGTGTATGCGGTAATGTTTTGTGTACCGAGGCTAAGGTAAAGTTTTCGGTCAAGTACTAAAATTTCATAACAACCAGGTTTTTCCCCTAATTGATTATGGTGTGCGGTTGCGGAAGGAATCTCAGGTTCCTTGCTGGTAATTACTCGAACACTTCGCCCCATTTTTCTTAAGGCTAGCTTAATCTCCATGCTCTTCTGAAAAGCAAACCCCGTCTTTTTCTGCTTTGAAAAGTCTGAAATTCCAAAAGTGATTTTGCCCTCAGGGTGTAATTCATTTAAATGCTTAACTAATCCTTTAAAATCACCATCAAATAATTCACCGAGCTTCATTGTCCCGCCCAACCGATCTATTTCGGGCTTTTTATTGTTTAACTGAAAAATTATTAAGTTTCTTCCAACCAATTTTGCGTGCTTATCATATAATGCTTGGATTTCTGCCAAAGAAATTAGAGGTTGGCGGCCTGCTACTGCGAGGTACTTCATATAAATATTATATCAAAATTTAGGCTAATATTAAACCATCTTATGCTCTTATATGCAAATCGCGTTTTTTCTCTTTAATCTAAAAGCACCTATGCTATAATATCTAGGATATGTTTAAAAAAATTCTTAGCTTAATTACTCTAGCCCTCGTCGCCTTTGTTATTTGGGGTGCCTGGGACCAAATCACCGCCGCCACTAGTTGTATTTTTGGAGGACACTGTATTGAAGGCGGT
>CAUSFJ010000084.1:0-2689 GCA_963531135.1 uncultured Candidatus Saccharibacteria bacterium
TCAGTCATATTTTCTCTCAATGTGGCTACAGCAGCAATCTATAAATTTTATAGGTTGCTTTCACAAAATGACAGTGAACGATTCATCCATGTCAAACAGTTCGTCTTTAAGTCTATAGAAAACGAGGCAGTCGAGGAAAATAATACTATTACAAATTATTTCTTGGCACATGGTTTTTTAAATGAACCGATCTTGTCCTTCGTTTTTTTAGACAAATTATTAAAGCCCAATTGTCATCTGTACTACATGCAATACGATAATTTTGGCTACGATGCAGAGGCCTACACAAACCAATTATTCGATAAGGTTTCAAGGGTCACCAAAGAAATAACTGCGACAGGGAAGAAAGTCGAAAACATTGCCGTCAGTATTTCACTGGGCGACCAAATCGTTGCACCGATTGAAGAAACATTTGATCAGGTCATTGCTATCAACCCTTGTACCTACAATAGTTTTCTCAACCGGAAGTATAGAATGGTTATCGCTTTCTGTGTTCCATTTCTGTTTGCCATAGAGTATGCTCTCGGGTGGTTATCATTTGTACCAGTTATTGCAAGTGACCATAATTATTACTCGATTGCTCTAATTGCGGATCAAATCTATGACATGAGACATCTTAGGCCATCGGAAAGTATGCGCCTAAAGAATCAGCCACGTAAAATTCTCTTAAGTAGATTCGATCAATTTCTTGACAACCAAGCAATAGAAAACTATTATTCGCAGGCAGACATTCAGTATATTAACTGCAAACATGGAACCATGTCCGACCCCAATGATTCGCAGCTCTATATGCAGGGTGTTCAAAAACTTTTTGGGCAATCCAAAGTCACAGACTACCCCTATCCTTGGGAAAGAAAAGTTGTTCGATAAAAAAATTCTAAGGTACACAATATACGCCGGATTAATCCGGCGTTTTTTATAAATCTGTCATGAAAAACTTGAAAAACCCACTCTAAATTGCTATAATACATTTATTCAAAGTATGCTTGGCGCGAGCCAAATACCTTGAGTGCGCTAGGACGGAGTGCGAACGACAGCCTAGCATTGCTGGAGTAGTCTAGCGGCAATGACAAGAGACTGTAAATCTCTCGGGTTACACCTTCGTAGGTTCGAGTCCTACCTCCAGCACCATTTTAAGACCAACTCTGGTCTTATTTTTTTGTAAAAAAAGAAGCCTTTACTTGGCTTCTTTTTTCAACTTATCTTGATAACTAATCCAGTTAAAGCGCTCCAAAATCCGATCAACAAGATCAAGTTCAGTTTCAATCTCAGGATAAGCCTTTTGAAATTCGCTAAAGACTTTTGCGCGAATATTTTTGACATTTTCATTTCCGCAAAGCAAGAATATTGTTTCTGGCGAGATCTTTTCGTCGCCTTCCTGAAGTAATGCGTCCAAAGTTTTTCTCTCTAACGAGTACGGAGCGTCAGCATTAAAACCATCACTAAGGATATCCGAATTACACGCCTGTTCCAATGTCGCACTGTTATTCATGAGTAGAGCTAGCCATTCCACGCTCGCTTCATTAATAATCCGGTTTGCCTCAAAAACATCATCTTTTCGATCACTTTTAAAATCCCCTTCAAAGATATTTCTCGTGATAATATGCGTCTTTTCATGATCTAAGACATGCTTGAATGCATTATTGTCCAATTTACTAACATCATCATCTCGAGACAACACGTTAGATCCAAAACCAATATCCATCGCATAGGTAATCTCTGGATAAAAACTACTCGTGTCATTATGAAGTTCCATATACACATCAAGCGATGTGCAACAACCAGCATTCTCTCGTTCCCGAAAAACATCCACCACGCGATATTTTATTTTATGTTCGGCAAATCTAGACATTTTCTGAGTAGTAGATTCTGGCAATACGCCATCCGAGATTAATTTCTGCACTGCATTTGTATATATTTCATCATGTCGGTTTGCTGCTGGTAAAAAGTACTCTCTGGCATATCTCTGCAACGCATAATCATACCATCTTGCAAAATCATGAACATTAGAAACTTCAGATCTCCTCAAGTCTTCGATATACGTAAAATTTCCCGTCTCATAGTCACGATTCCATTCGTTACCCTCTTCTTCTTTTAAGAAGTTCGAAAGCCACTGCCCGTTTCTTTTACTATACAGTTCTGATAGTTTCCCAATCAGTCCATCAAGACGTGCCTCTTGCCTTAAAGTTAACCCTTCAAATCGATCAAGATACTCATACCCCTCTAGGTTTTCTTTTCCATATTCATAGATTTTTGATACAGACTCAATACGATTGGGAGCAGACTCTTTTTTCATAAATAAATCATAACACCAAGCATAAAGGGAATCAATGGCGCTACTTCGGTTCTATTTTAAGGAACAACTCTAAACAAACAATGTACTCGTTACCTTGAAATATATCAAGTTTTATGTCATAATAAATAGCGTCAAAAAAAGACATTCGTACCTTAATAAAGTTGGATCCTCAGTTACTCTAAGTAGTATCAAGCCAATCTCTATTGGTTGGTTTAATACTACCTAGAGTAGTGATCAATGTGGGGAAAAATCCCTTAAATTCTTCAAGAGCATTGATTATGCCCCTATAGGGGAAGGAGGTTTTTTATGTTGTATATAAACAAGACAGTAGAGGTGACCGCGAGAGAGTTTAAGTTCGGTGCCGTAAACGGTATCGCGCTCGGTGAGCACGGC
>CAUSFJ010000085.1:0-2678 GCA_963531135.1 uncultured Candidatus Saccharibacteria bacterium
TCAATATAAGACTAAAAACCTGCACTTGACGTCGGGTGATTTATTATCGAATGTAAAGGATGACGCGCCGGCTCCAGATATTATGATGGCAAATTTACCTTATGTAGACCGGGCATGGGAGTGGCAGTCGCCTGAGATTGAATACGAACCAGTGGTGGCGTTGTTTGCTGAGAAGAATGGACTGGAACTCATTTATAAGTTGATTCGTCAGGTTCGTAAAAAATGGGCAAAGTTGTTTGAAGAAAAAACTTTGCACCAAAAATATTTAATCTTGGAGTCTGATATGAGTCAGCACGAAAAAATTATTCGTTATGCTAAGCGCTACGGATTTAAATATATTGGAAGTGAAGGTTTGATTACCTGTTTTGAATATTAAAAATAGACCCCTCAAGGGGTCTATTTTTAATTTATTGTTTATAAGCCGTGAGTGTTAATTCGAGATCATCAGTTTTGCCATTACGGATAATCGTAAGAGTGACAGTGTCACCTACGGAATATTCACCAATTAAGCTAGAAAGTGAACCGGAGACACCAATTTCTACGCCATTAACAGAGGTAATTACATCGTTTTCTTTGAGACCGGCCTTATCACCAGCGCTGCCTGAAATAATAGCATTACTGCCTTTGCTAGAAGAAATTAATGCGCCATGACTAATATCTAGTTTTTTCTGTTTAGCAATTGTGGGGGTAAGGTTAATGTAGCGAACGCCGATCACAGCGCGTTCAAAACCTTGACCCTTTAGTACATTATTAATAATACCCTTAACACTGGAAATAGGGATAGCAAAACCAACGTTGTTGCCCTGACTGGCGTAGGCGGTATTAATACCAATAACCTCTCCGGCAGCATTGAGCAATGGCCCACCAGAATTCCCGCCATTAATGGCGGCGTCGGTTTGGATCATATCGGAGAGAGTTTCAATCTGGGTACGAGAAGAGTCGGTGGCGGTGAGACTACGACCTTTACCTGAAATAATGCCGGAGGTGACGGAGTTTTGGTAAGCACCAAGCGCGTTACCAATGGCAATAACTTGTTGTCCTGCTGAGATAGTCTTAGAATCGCCCAATTTAATAGGCGTAAGATCTTTGGCATCTTTAATTTTGATAATGGCAAAATCATTGAGTGGGTCGGTGCCAATTAGTTCGACATCTTCAAAAGCGGTACCGTCATCAAGGAGAACACCAATTTTGTTGGCGCCAGAGACGACATGTTTGTTGGTAGCGATATAGCCGTCTTTACTTAGAATAAAGCCGGTACCAGCGGCAGTTGCAGAAGATTCGGAATTAATGAGGGATCTTTGAGTGGTGCTGGTAATGATTGAAACAACACTTTTTGAGACGGAATTAGCCACGCTGGCAATAGAGCCTTCGGTGAAGTTTAGTGAATTACCATTGGAGCTTGGGCCGTGGACATGTGAATTAAGTTCAGAATAAAGAGCGTGATTTAGATGTAAGCTATAGAGACCACTAGCGAGGGCGATGACTGCTAATAATACAACTACTGGGTTGGTTTGAGTTTTTTTGGTTGGATTTTGATCAGTCGACTGAATTAAGTTTTTATAGTCTGCAGTTTCTTGCTTAGTCTTTTCCGTTTTATTATTTGATGCGTCTGAATGAGACTCGTTGGTCATATTTTTACCTCCTTTATACGGTATTAAACGTTGAATAATGGTTTACTAAACCACAGTACGATAATCACAATGAGAATAATTGAAAAGATAGCTGGGGTGGCAATTTTTTGAAATGAAAATTCTTCGTTGCTGGAGTAATTTTTAAAAATGTAGCCCAGAAGAAAAGTGAGCGCGGTTAAGAGAATGGCGGATTGCGGAAGGAGAAAACCGATTTCTCGATAAGTGTAGACGATGAGCCAGGATTGGGAGAGCCAGGATATTTCGGTAAAAAGAAGACCGATAATCAGTGATAAGAATGTGAAGTCGGTGTCATCACCCTGGACGAGCACATGTCTGGCTGCAGCAAAACCGACAAGAAAATTAAGTAAGACCGGGAAAGCGGAGTTAGCGGTAGCAGTCATTAGAGTAGTGGCGGTGGTGCCTAAGAAGACCGCGAGGAGAGACTGCAAAGCCGAGGCACGTTCAGAAGACATGGGTTTCAAGACAATAAGCCAGGCGGAATAAGAGATAGCAAGTATAAAATGAATAGGTAGAAGTGTTGGGCCAGAACAGTAAGTGATGAAGATGAAAGAGAAGCCAACAATAAGGTCAACTAAATTTGACTTGAGGTTAAGAAAGAGGTAGCGAGGGCGAACTGCGAACATGCGCCACTTCGAAAGGATGACGAGTAAAACGCCTGGGATCCAGCTTGCTGTTGAGAAGGTAATAAAAACGGAACCAAGTCCAAGGACAAGATTAAATAAGGCGTGCAGCACCGTACTAATAATGTTGCGCCCCTTACGTATTAAAACATAATCTGACATATATAAATATTATAACCTAAAATAGACGAATTTTATCAAAAGGATAGAGACGTAATAGGACTGGGCCGATGATGCGACAGTATGGAATAGTGCCAAGGCCATAGCGAGAATCATAGGAGTGAGTGCCTTCGCGGTTGTCGCCGGCAACGAAGATTTCATCTTCAGGTACGGTCATGTCGACTTCGCCAGCGGTATATTTCTTTGGCCCATCTTGATCTGATTTTCTGGTTGATTCGTCAGGGTT
>CAUSFJ010000086.1:0-2662 GCA_963531135.1 uncultured Candidatus Saccharibacteria bacterium
CTTTTTTTGTTTCCATATTTTTATTTACCATGGGACACCTCTCCTTTCGCCCACGCCTTAACTTTTTTAAAACAAGATTCACCTCTGAATCAATACCCTCATTTTAGCATAAACATTAAAAATAGCTAGCGTTATGCTAGCTATTATCTAGGGTTTCTTAATTGAAAACACTTCCCCACAATTTGCACAATGAAAATCGTATTTTTCACTTGAAGCAAAATACCCCATCATCGCTCCAACCAGCCCCATCATCATTTTTCCAAAAATCATTCTCTCCGCCGTCGAACTCCCACTCTTCCCCATCGGCGTCACGTTTAGACTTCCACATCTTGGACAAGTTACTCTATTCGATATTACAAACTGTGCACACATATCTCAACCTTTCTAAGTCAGATTATATCACACCTAAAATCGCCCTAATTCTTTCTATCTTTATTTCTTTATTAGAGTTTTATCTTTCAATTGATATACCACATCTGCCGCCTTTGCCACTCTATCACTATGTGTCACCACAATTACACATTTATTATCTTTATGTGCCACATCTTTTAAGATCTGAATGATCTCTTCTGTCGTCTCTTCATCCAAATTCCCCGTTGGCTCATCCGCAAGTACAATCGGCGCGCTTGACACTAATGCCCTTCCAATCGCCACACGCTGTTGCTGTCCACCCGATAAATGCATAATATTTCGGTCAGCCATTCCTTTTTCTAACCCCATCCGCTCCAAAATCTCACCATCTGCTTTCGAATTCACCAATTTTAAGTTTTCTAACGGCGTTAAATAATCAATCAAATTATAATTTTGAAACACCAAAGCAATATTGTGCTTTCTATGATATGAATAGCCCATTGCGGCAATATCAATTTTATCTACCAAAATCTCACCCGCCGTTGGAGTATCCAGTCCTGCGAGTAACCCCAAAAATGTTGATTTTCCGGAGCCTGATTTTCCCACCACTGCATAGAATTTCCCCTTTTCAAACTCCACACTTGTTGGCTTCAATACTTGTACTCCCGTATTTTCGTAAGTAAATTCCACCTTATTCATTTTTAAAATTGACATCTTTCCTCCTATTTCATCTTCGTTAAAATTGCTTTAGGTTTTAATCTCATCACTGATACCGAGGTTCCACCCACCGCCAAAAGAATCACCGCCCCACCACACATATATACTCCGAGATAGTCTAGTAAATCCAACTGTTTTCGACCTAGAGTCACATCCGTCGTATTTCCCGACTGGTCAGGGTTTGCTTCGCTCATAATCTTTTCTGTCAAAGCTCCAGCTGATAAATTTCCTAGAAAAATTGCCGGACCAAAGCAAAGTGTTGCTATAATGATTAGCTCAATCAACATCTGCCAGAAAATATTCGCCTTTGTCTTACCAATTGCAAGCAGTGTACCAATCTCATGAATTCTTCCCCTAAACCAAAATAGTAGTACAAAACCTAGGACCAAAATCCCCATCACGCTCACTCCAACCAAAATCTTCGCCAACAATTTTTCGACATTTTCTATTGTCTGATAAATCGTTTCTTTTTTTGCAAAGTTATTTTCCAGATTCAGCTCTTTCCAATTTAGTTCCAGCTTTTTTACCGAGCCAATCACCTCATCCACCCGCTTCGGATCGTTGACCAAATATTTTACTAGCTGGTATTCTAAGTTCTTTTTAAGCCGCCCCAGCGTCTTTATCCCCACCAAAAATCGGTTTTCAATCATCTCCGCCCTAAAAGTCTGTTGACTATCTTTTCCTGAAAACATCCCCACTACTTTTAGCTTGAGCTTCTTTTTGTAAAGTTCTACTTCAACTTCATCACCAACCTGAATTTGATTTAACGTAGCAAATTCCTCATGAATTAGCACCTCATTCTCCGCCCCCTCGGATATTCCTCTCCCCCTCACTATTTCATACTTTCCATTCAGGAATTCTTCAATCTCCGCACTTTCACTTATAAAACTAGCCACTAAGGTCTGCTTTTCCTCCTTATGATCAAGCGTTACGCCTCTGTCGTTGCCCTCTACTAGCTTGTAGTGAGGGACTTCCAATAATTCATCTGCTTGAAAATTCGCTTTTTGAACTCCCTGAACTTTTAAAATCTCCTGTGCCTCGCTGTCTTTAATTAATCCCCTCCCCGCCCTTAGCGTAAATCCTGCATGAAAATTCCTGTTCAAAGTTTTCTTCAATTCATTAATCGATTTTCTTACCACTGCGCCTGAGATTAATGCCGCGAATATTAGACACATGATGAGTAGTAATGTTAAACTTCTTGCCCATTTTCGTCTCACCGCCAGCCAAGCACGCCAAGCCACTTCCATTTCCTACTCCATTTCCATCAATAGTTTCTTTGGCTTCAGTTTTAAGATTGGTGTTGCTGCAATTAATACTGAAACAATAATTACTATTACTCCAAAAATTCCTGTACCAACTAATAACTTAGGTTCAACCTTCACCTCAATATGATCGATCGTCTTCGTTGACACTGAAGAATCAGCATCTGCACCAAAGTTTCCCCCTCGCAAAGATTGATTAATCTCCTTAGTTGTATTCTTTGATGCTTGAGCCACCAAGTCATTCCCAATATTCTGCGCTATCATCCTTGATGTGAAATATGACAGTCCAAAACTCACCACAAAAATCATTAAAATTTCTAAACAAAACCACA
>CAUSFJ010000087.1:0-2637 GCA_963531135.1 uncultured Candidatus Saccharibacteria bacterium
AGTTACTAATCCATCTTCGCCGATGATCTGGGTCATACCAATTTTGGTGCCGAGGATGACTTTCATCTTTTCCTTTCCTTTAATGGTTACACTCTAATAGCTAGACTAAGAGGAGTTCCAGATTGTTTCTCTGCTTGGCCTATAATTTTCTAAAAAAATTATTGCAGTCGGAAACGATCGGCTTTTTCTTTGGTCTAGTTAGTCAAATGTCACCTTGATAAACTTACATGTGTATTTTATCACAAAATAAGGATAACTACAAGGGGAGTTATGAGAGAGGGGGCGTGGTTTTCTTGGTTTTTTCTTTAGTGGTATTTATTAAGCTGGTTTTTGATAATCTTTCATAGAATAGTGGTTTTTTAATTGCAACAATGATTGACGAGATAAAGAGATATAGGAGATAGATTAGGGTAAAGGAAATGGCGATAATTGCAATGGCATCACCAGTGATAATTTCTTGATCGATAAGAAAATGAATAAATAATAGTATGAGATATGGAGCTAGGATGTATTGCAAGATAAAAACGGTAAAGCGGATAAAATAATGGAAAAAGCGATTAAAGCTACTTTTCTGTTTAGTCTCTTTACTGATGGTTATTTTGATATTGGTCATAAAGAATCCCGGGGTGCGACCATCTGTGATGGTGGCTATGAGTGATAAAAATAAGACAACCATGAGTAAACTAATTGGGATGGCATTATTAAAGTTAAAGAATTTGATGAGGGGAGTTCCTATTATGAAGGAAAAAATAACAGAGGTGGCTATATCGAAGAACATTGCAATGAATCGTCGCAGTAAGGATATTTTTTGGCTACGGTCATAACTTTTTTGATCGATTTCTGCACGAGTAGGTAAAAATTTAGTTAATCTGCCTGCTAAGAGGAAACCTAAAAGTCCACCTAGGGTATTTGTGATTAAATCATCCACGTCAAATAGTCGATAATTTCCTTGATAGATAAAATAAAGTCCACTAAGTTGCGTAAGTTCAAAGAAAAGTGAGAGAAGGAATGATTTAATAAGTACTTGCTTTAAGTTATTTTGAAAATAATAGCGAAGATAAAAACCAAATGGTAGGGTCATGAAAGTATTAAAGATTGTAGTTAGGAAGCCCCAGTTGTTAAAGATTGTAAGGAAAGACTTTGGATGATTTAAGTCAATTTTGGTATTTTTAATGATATCAAAAATAAAATTAAGAGGATTGAGTTGTAAATGATGGCCTCTGAGGGTTTGTGCTTTCTCGGCTGATGGAAGAGGAAGTATGATCAGACAGTAAGTGATGAGCATATAGAGAATAAAAGAATAGATAATCCAAAGTCGCAGACTCATAATGGAGCCATATTTTTTGTAGTTGTAGATTAGGTATGGAATAGTAAAAATGACAGCAATGGCCGGAAAAGAAATAGCGGCTTGTTTGATAGTTTCAAGATAAGTATGCATATAATATATTCTAACAAAAAATAGCCTCAGACGAGGCTATTTTTCCGATACTCTAACTTTTAGAAGTCTTCATCTTGAACGATCTTAAAATCGCCGAAGTTACCTTCAATTTCTTCTTCAGAAACATCTAATTTACGAACGCCAGTTCCTACAGGAATCTTGCGACCGATAATAACGTTTTCCTTCAAGCCGTGGAGTTTATCGACGCGACCATTAATGGCGGCATTAATAAGTACACGGGTAGTATCTTGGAAGGAGGCTGCTGAGAGGAAGGAGTCGGACCAGATGGAGACCTTAGTAATACCAAGGAGAAGCTGAGTATATTCTGCTGGAGTGCGACCAGTAGCAATACATTCGCGGTTAGCTTCTTCAACTGCGTTGATTGAGGTAATATCGCCAGCAACAAAGTTAGTATCGCCAGACTCTTCAATCATGACGCGACTAAACATTTGACGGACAATTACCTCAAGGTGTTTGGCGGAAACATCGTTACCGTTTGCGGCGTAAACTGCCATAATATCATTCATGATATAACGAGCAGTTGCCTCGACACCCTTATATTTGAGCTGATCCTGAAGGTTTAATGAACCAGTCGTGAGGCGATCACCTGCTTGAACAGTGTCATTACTCTTTACGAGCATTTCGGCTTCGTTTGGAATTTCAACGCGAACAGGTCCGCTACCGCCTTCGGTGATAAGGACTGCATGATCAACAATCTGGGCGTTGCCATCAAATGGAGCGATAATTGGTTCCATACCCTTAGCTTTAGCGGCAATAACGTCACCAGTTTTAACTGAGGCACCGTCTTTGACCATAATCTTACGATCTTCGCTAATTTCAATACGTTCAGTCTTGCCAGAAGTTGGAGTGATTTGAACGACAAAGTGGTTGCCGTCCTCCCAAACTTCGCAGAGACCAGCGACTGGAGCGATCCAAGCTTGACCTTTAGGGTTTCTTGCTTCAAGAAGCTCTTCTACACGAGGAAGACCACGAGAGATGGCACCGGAACCGGCAACACCAGAAGAGTGTTTAGTATCAAGTGTAAGCTGGGTACCCAATTCACCAAGTGACTGAGCGGCGATAACACCGACAGGCTGGTTTGGCTCAACGAGCTTCCTAGTTGCCATATCAACACCATAGGCTTTTTGTGGAATACCGTTTACTGATTTTGTAGTGAGTACTGACTGAATACGTACTGA
>CAUSFJ010000088.1:0-2585 GCA_963531135.1 uncultured Candidatus Saccharibacteria bacterium
AAGATAGCCAACAAATGCAGGATATTATCCTTATAGATAAGCCAGCTGGACTTAGTTCTTTTGGTGTAGTCGCAAGAGTTCGTCGTCGTCTCTCGATGGAGGTAGGGAAGAAGGTGAAAGTTGGACATACGGGCACTCTTGACCCCTTTGCTACCGGTCTGTTAATTCTTCTTGCCAATAAGGCTACCAAATTGTCTAATCAATTTCTAAAATTAGACAAATGGTATGAAGCGACCATCTGTCTTGGCAAAACTAGTACCACTGGTGACCCCGAAGGCGAAATTACTGAACAAAATACAGAAAAGATACCTACACTTGAAGAAGTCAAAGCTGTCGTTAATCAGTTCGTTGGACAAATCACTCAAACTGTACCCGTTTTTTCCGCTGTTAAAATTAACGGTCAACGCGCTTATCAATTGGCGCGCCGTGGTGAAGCCGTCTCCATGCCTACTCGTCAAATTGAAATTTATGCTATCGAAATTCTTAGCTATAATTATCCTGAACTCGTCATCAGAACCCATGTTTCTAGCGGTACTTACATTAGAACTCTAGGCGAGGACATCGGTAAGGCTCTCGGTGTTGGCGCCTATCTCACAGCCCTCCGTCGTACTCAGGTTGGCGATTATCAGATAAAAAATGCTGTCAAGTTGTCCGATTTTATGGGTGAAAACAATAAATAATGAAAGGAAAATATGGATGATTTTATTCTGATTGCTATCAAGCTACTAATCGGCTTCTTGGCTCTCATCTTTGTTATTAATGTTACTGGTAAAGGGAATCTTGCTCCATCTTCGGCCAGTGATCAGGTGCAAAACTACGTGCTTGGTGGAATCATCGGTGGCGTGATCTATAATAAGCAAATTGCCATCTTTGAATATATTAGTATTCTCTTTATCTGGTGCATCCTGGTTCTTTCTCTTAAATTTATCAAAACCCACAATGTCAAAGTTAAACAAATTCTTGATGGTAAAGCTCTGATTATTATTGATCATGGCAAAATTAATATTGAAAATTGCAAGAAAGCTGGACTCAGTGCTCACGATGTTGCTTTTAAACTTCGCACTAATAATATTTACTCTTCTAAGAAAGTTAAACGCGCTGTTGTAGAACAAAACGGTCAGCTCATTGTTGTCCATGCCGGCGAAGAGAATCCCAAATTCCCACTAATTACCGACGGCCAATTACATCATGATATTCTTGAGGTGATTAGTAAAGATGAACAATGGCTTAACCAAGAACTTAAAAAGCAAAAAATTGCCTCCATAAGCGAAGTTTTTCTTGGTGAATATATTGATGGGGAATTAGAAATTACTACATATTAACCTTGTTAGCCAGATTTTGGCAGAAAAGTCATCTGTTTACCCTTGATGAAATTATCGTCGCGTGGTATAATTCACCCAATATGATTACAAAAGAGAATAAAGCTAAGGCAATTGCTGCTACTGCCCGTGACAAAAAGGACGTTGGTTCTCCAGAGGTTCAGGTCTCTATTCTAACTGAGCGCATCAAAGAAGTAACCGAGCACGTTAAGGTCAATAAGCATGATTTCATGGCTCGTCGTGGACTTATGCAGATGGTTGGTCGCCGCAAACGTCTTTTGAAGTATCTTGAGAAAACCAACTTCGACCTTTACAAAGGTACAGTTGCAAAACTCGGACTCCGCAAATAAATTCAAAAACCCACGTCAGTGGGTTTTTTGGTGTCTTATATTATTTTATTCATTACATTAAACTGAAATTTTTAACTTCAAGTTTAGTTTAAAAAAGCCCCACGCGCGGTGGGGCTTCAGATCAGATCATAGTGTTATGTAGGGTTCTTCCTTGTGAAGACTCCGACAATTCCAGGCCTCTCGGCTCCTTCTTCGAAGTTAGTATCAATATAGTCATTGATCGCATCTCTAAAGCGCAGGACCGAGATCTTAATTCTCTCGTTAATCTCTGCAATATTGGGACGCTTCATTTTTCTGATTACCTTCTTCTTCCTCATCGGGTTACTCGCGGCCTGATTACGGCTGTTTTCTCTCTTGTATTTGTCGTAATACTCCTTGTGCGTATAATGCATCCGCACAAATCTGGCATCATTCATGAGTTCATAGATATTGCCAGTAACGCCCTCTCGACGAGTAATTACCTGGTAGAGATCCTTCTCCTGGAAAAAAATGACATCCGCCGTATTGAAGTGGAAAGAGATTCTCCTCTGCCCCCTCACTCCTGTGTTCACCATTGTCACCACCAGGTCGATATTACTATCGAGTCGAATCTGTTTTCTCAGAGGCACAAAAACCTGCTCGATTAGCTGGTAACAGAAAAGCCTTTCTTGCTCCTCCTGTATTGCATAGGAATTATTTTCAAATCCCTTCAGCTGGATTACGATATCCATGGGCGGAATCAGCCCTTCAAAGTCAAAAATGTTATGTATCGTATTATTCATCTCTACGATCCTTTCTCTAAATGTTCTTGAGCTATAGCTCACAATATTTCCAAATTGGTGATTTAAGAAATCTATCCCCCTTTCATTGTAGTCTAGTGTATAGATGATCAACGAACGCATGATATTTTTTCTTAAAATATGAAATTCACTATTCT
>CAUSFJ010000089.1:0-2538 GCA_963531135.1 uncultured Candidatus Saccharibacteria bacterium
AAAATTCAATCTGTCCTCACCACCAAGAGTATCAATGGTGTACCTCGTAAGGCTTACGGTGTCGACCTCGCTACTCGTAAACTTATCGAACCAAACCAACCAATCGGTGTGATTGCTGCTCAATCTCTCGGTGAACTTGGTACTCAGCTTACCCTTGATACTAAGCACAGCTCCGGTGTTGCGGGTTCTGGTGCTATCGCTCGTGGTCTTCCTCGTGTGGAAGAGCTTCTTGAAGCCCGTTCACCAAAGGGTCAAGCTTGGATCGCTCCAGTTTCCGGTCTTGTCGATGTTTGGGAAGATGGTAATCACTTTGTGGTTCAAATCACCCCAACTGCTGGTCGCTCAGAAAAGATTGAAATCTCTGATGGTCGCAAGATTAAGATTAAAGACGGTGCCAATGTTAAAACTGGTGATGTCTTAGCTGCTAAATCTAAGGGTCTTGAACCAATTATCGCTCCATTTGATGGTAATGCTCAAATCGTGGACGGTGCCGTCATTCTCACCGAAGGTGGTAGTGCTCCAGTTCGCGTCGAAATCCCTAACGATGCTGAAATGTTGGTCAAGCCAACTGATACCGTCGAAGCCGGTGATCGCCTCACTACGGGTTCTTTGAACCTCCAGGATCAATTGAAGTACAAGGGTGCCGAAGCTACCGCCCGCTACATCATGAACGAAATTATGTCCGTTTATGCTGCTAACGGTGACGAAGTTTCCGCAAAACACCTTGAGGTAATTGTCCGTCAAATGTTCAGCCGCGTCGTAATCGACGAACCAGGTGATACTGACTTCGTGACTGGCGATATCGTCTCCCTCTCTGCAGTCGAAGACGAAAACCAAAAGCTCGAAGTCAAGGGTCGTATGCCAGCCTCTTACACTCGTATGCTCCTCGGTATTACCAAGGTCGCTATCTGGTCGGATTCTTTCCTCTCTGCTGCTTCCTTCCAAGATACCACTCGTGTGCTTATCAATGCCGCCATCTCTGGTCGTGTTGACCACCTCAATGGCCTCAAGGAAAACGTCATTATCGGTCGCAAGATTCCAGTAGGTACTGGTGTAGTCGCCCGTAAGAACGAAGAGGAAACCGCTGAAGCTGAAGAATCTACTGAAGCCGAAGCAGAAATCACTCTCGAATAAGAGCAGGAAATCAAAAAATAAAATATACCCCGCATCTGGGGTATATTTTTTATTAACGAATTACTCTTAACTTAAATTTTGATACTCTGTATTGCAATCTTCTACTTTTTTAATCCTAAGAAATAGAAAATATTGTGTTGATGTGGTTCAGGAAAGTCTGGGTGCCCGGGGTCTTGTATTATTTTAGTCCCAGAGTTGATCACCTCGAATTTCGAAGTAAGAATCGCTTCAAAACCAATTGGCAGGAAAATCTTTTTATCTAGAATATAAGTTAAACAGAGAACGCCACTATTAATTAGACAATTAGTAATATTCATAAGACATCGAGTTGCCGTATCGTTATCAAAAAATTGCAAAACATTTGTCGCTACTACCAAATCAAACTTACCCTGAATCTCCCAATCTCTAAGATCAGCCTTAACCGGATAAACCAGTTTATTATTAATGGCTAACTTTTCGAGGTCTTCAATGTCTTGATCTACTACCAGCACCTCAATCCCTAAATTCGCTAAATAAATTGAATTTCGTCCAGTCCCGGCACCATAATCAAGTGCCCGAGATTTTTCATAATCTTGCAAAAACTTTGTACCAGCAACAACAATCGGTAATACTTTCATGATTTACATTATATAATAAATCTATGCAAACTTATGTTGATTCCATCCAGCAGGCCGCTTATATCTTTCCGCCTCTGGCCCTAGCTTTTACCATTCCATATCTAATTTATAACTACAAAAAATATGGCTCTATCTGGAGTATGCGTATTTGGATTGTCTATTCCTTTATCTTGTATATGCTTTGCACCTACTGTTTAGTGATTCTACCGCTTCCTTCTCCTGAAAAAGCCGCCACTTTACACAATCATCAGATGCAACTTCTGCCGTTTAACTTTATCTTCGATATTTTGAAACACGCCAAGTTGCAGCTAGTAAATCCCAAATCTTACCTTACCATCATCAATAATCCCGCCTTCTTTTCCACGATTTTCAATATTTTCATGACTCTACCCTTTGGCTTTTATCTCAAGTACTACTTTAAGAATAACTTCAAACAGGTCGCCATTAAGTCTTTCTTTCTCTCACTTTTCTTTGAATTAACTCAACTTAGTGGTCTCTATTTTATCTATTCCGGCAACTATCGTCTATTTGATGTCGATGACCTAACCACTAATACTCTCGGTGGTATTCTCGGCTTTGCTTTGGCCACCATGTTAGCCAAATATCTCCCGACCAGAGAACAGATCGACGAAAAAAGTCTCGAGCGTAGTGATAAAATTTCACTTCTGCGTCGTCTCGTGGCTATGGGTTTTGATTTTACCTTAGGCGGTTTCTTTACTATCTTCTTTGGTGATATTGTACTAAAATTAATCCATCTCGAATCTGATTTCTTTACTATTCAAATCCC